>JAZUED010000254.1:0-3730 GCA_045640005.1 Candidatus Fimousia sp. | reverse complement strand
CTTGGATTTTTCACATCTCATCTTAAATCCTGTGATTTCGCCATCATCAGCTACTACTAATTCGTTACAGAAGATTGCTGGCCAGCCTAACTTTTCCATAAGTGGTTTTGCAAACTGCTCAAATGTATCGCTGATAATTAATACCTGTGTTGTGGCACGAAGTTCATCTAAGAATTCTTTTGCGCCTGGCATTGGATCGATCTTAGCGATTGTTTCCTGAATTTCTTTTAAACCAAGACCATGTTCTTTTAAGATATCAAGTCTGAATTTCATTAACTTATCGTAATCTGGTTCGTCACGAGTGGTTCTCTTAAGTTCTGGAATGCCACTTTCTTCGGCAAACGCAATCCAGATTTCTGGTACTAATACGCCTTCTAAATCTAAACAAACAATATTCATAATAAATTATCCTTCCTGTCTTTCGTATAAATACTAGTGTTCGTCTGCGAGAATCATCAAGCGTTTATCATTATATCATAAATAGATAAAAATGCAAATTAATATTCAAGTTGCAGCTATACAAAGACTAGATGCTCGATTTCTGGCTTATTTACCAGTTGTACCTACGTTAATTTCACCACTGATTACTTTTTTATAATCTTCGTAGTTTCTACGCAAAAGATTTGGTGTATCAAGACCATATGGGCACTTGCTCTTACATTTGCCACAATTTAAGCAGTCTTCGATTCTCTTCATCTTATCCTGCCATTCTTCACCAAGGTATCCTGCATACGGAGAACGACGAATCAGTAAAGACATGCGAGCACTGTTATTAATCTCAATTCCTGCAGGACAAGGCATACAGTAACCACATCCACGGCAGAATTCACCTGCAAGCTGCTTTCTATCCGCATCAATCATTGCCTTCATTTCGTCTGTCATTACAGGTGGATGATCGATATAAGAAATAAATTCATCCAGCTCTTTTTCTTTCTGTACACCCCAGATTGGAAGTACATTATCGTACTGAGCCTGGAATGCATAAGCTGCTGCGGAGTCTGTGATGAGCCCACCAGATAAAGCCTTCATCGCAATAAATCCCATATTATTTTCTTTGCACATATTCACAAGCTTTAATTCTTCAGCGCCTGATAAATAGCAGAATGGGAACTGTAAGGTTTCATATAAGCCAGATAAAATTGCTTCTTCGGCAACTGCAAGTCTGTGATTTGTAATACCAATATGTCTTACTTTCCCCTGCTCTTTTGCTTCTAAAATCGCTTCATATAAGCCCGAACCATCCCCTGGTTTTGGACAAAATGCTGGGTTGTGGAACTGATACACATCAATATAGTCCGTTCTTAAATTATTTAAGGAGATTTCTAAATCCCTCCAGAAATCTTCGGCATTCGTTGCGCCTGTTTTAGTAGCAATAAACACTTTTTCACGCATTCCGTCAAATGCTTCGCCCACTTTTACCTCGCTGTCTGTATACCATCTTGCAGTATCAAAGTAGGTAATTCCTGCGCCGTATGCCTTTCTTAATAAATATACTGCATCTTCCTGGCTGATTCGCTGAATCGGAAGTGCTCCAAATCCATTTTTATTTACAGTAATACCGGTTGAACCGAGTGTAACATATTCTCTCATATTCATTCTCCTCTGGTGAATTAATATCACGACTATTATAACATTTCTCTATAATTCTCGGCAAGAAAAGTCCAAAACTTCGAAATTCCAAAGGTATTTTTACTTTGATCTATAATAGAGGCAAAGAAAATATTATCGTTAGGGGGAATAATAATGGAAGAAACACTTTTTCATGGCAATGCATACTCAAACTCCGATTATCTGCCAATCTGCTTTAAGCCAGGGGAACCATGGTTGGTCAGAGAATCACATTATTTTAATGATGAACGAGAGGATATTCCATTTGAAAACGGAGAACGTATTCACACGAATTTGTACGAAACTCCAGTCTATTTTAATTTATATAACCAAGATACAACCGAGAATATGAACTGTATGGTTACCATTCGTAAGTTTGATACCGAAATCATTGAATATGGTCAACCAAAAATCGGTTCGCATCTGACAATCACATATCAGGATGATAAAACAACCAGCATTTGTCAGGCATTTTATAAAGACCATCCAACCGATAAGGTGAAGAAATCCGTAATTACCGGACCTCATTTAGAATGCTTAGGGAGAAAACACACCATTCATTTTGATACGATCTACAATCTCGTAAGACAATTAAATCGTGCATTCTGGTCAGAAAGCTGCTCCGTTGATGGCAATAGAATCATTATAAGACTTCCTAAGATGGAACATGGAAAATACAATATTACCATCCGAAACGGGAATGGCATGCATCTGGTTGAATAAAAAAGAGTCCCTCATTTTTATTAGAGGAACTCTATTAGATACATATTTCATTAGATATCAAGAATGATAGTGAACGGGCCATCATTTTCTAAGGAAACCTTCATATCTGCTCCAAATATACCAGTTTCAACAACAGGCACCTGCTTTTTGCATTCCGCAATGATGTATTCATACATTGCCTCTGCCATATCTGGTTTTCCTGCGTCGGTAAATGATGGTCTGTTTCCCTTTTTGCAGCTTGCATATAATGTAAACTGGGATACAAGAAGTAATTCTCCTTTTACATCCATAAGAGAAAGATTCGTCTTCCCATTCTCATCATCAAAGATTCTTAAATTGATTAATTTTTTAATATATTTATCTGCCACTTCTTTCGTATCGTCGTTGCTTACTCCGATAAGAACGAGAAGACCGTGTCCGATTTTGCCGGTTACTTCTCCATCAACGCGTACACTAGCGTGGTTTACTCGCTGAATTACAAATTTCATTAGAAGCTCACCACTTCTTCCTTAGGTGGCTGTGTTTTTTCCATACGGATGCCATGAAGCATGAAATATTCGCCACGTTTCTGCATTCTGGCTTTTAACATAATCCAAGTGCCATCTTTTACATTTAAAGGATTTTTAATGGTTGCAGATTTAACCTGAGAGATATTACATGGATAGCCATAAAAAGCAATATCATCAGCACAACAAGTCATAATCTTTCGTCCTGGGTAGATACCTGTTCTAGGAAGTCTGTTCGAACGTCTTACCTGTGCCTTGAATTCGATTGTTTTTCCATCATAACGATCTGGGCTGTCCTGTGCATCTACAAACCAGATACCATATTCAGGATCCTCTAATTCGATGACATCCTTTGTAATATCATATGGAAGAAGATCTTCCATCTCAAAATCTTCACCGTCTAAGCGTTCAAAGTAAATCTGAGCACGGTTATTAACCGCAAGTGTAGATCTTCTCATCGTTGCTGCAGGTGTGGAATCATCGCAGCGGTTAAAGATGATCATATCAGCCATTTTAAACTTTTCAATTAACATAGCACGCATATTTCTCATGTACATTTCATAAGTTTTTGCGTCTACTGTCATAATTGCCTGATAGATGGTTCCAGGTGTATCTACGAATGCATCGTATAATGTTTCCTGGTCCCACATACCATTGTATTCTACTAAAATCATAGTAGGGTCATATTTATTAATACAGTTATTTACAAGTTCAGGTGTAAGATCTTCTTCATCTTCTACTGTAATAACTGCTTTGGATTCGTATTCTTCGTCTCCTTCTTCACAGGAAATGATCAAAATACGTTCACCCTGACGAAAATCAGGCTGACGCATCGTATCATTGATAAAGGAAGTTTTACCACTATCTAAAAGACCTGTAAAGACGTAAACTGG
>JAZUED010000253.1:0-2515 GCA_045640005.1 Candidatus Fimousia sp. | reverse complement strand
GTAGCCATGTCGTTCTGTGAGCCAAGGAGTTGAATTACTAAGTTGTCTTCCTAAGACCGCTTGGCCTCCGACTTGTAATTTCTTCAGCTGTTTCTTCAGTTTCTTCTTCAGCAGTTTCTTCAACCCTATCATCTCCGATCTTGATGTTGACATATTCACGATCTTTATCAGCAAAGATTTCTTCATCATCGAAGTCTTCATCTGCTACATCTTCATCAAAGTCATCTTTTGTTCCAAGTTTTTCTGTGATCTTAGCAACAACTTCTGTGATGGAGTCTTTGAATAAATATAATGCTCCTGCAATTGCTGCGATTGCGATTGCTAATGCAACGAGTTTTCCGATTAAACACTTATTATTTTTCATAATTTTACGCCTTTCTGTATGAAATACTTATGGTTTTATTCTAACCCTTTTATGTTTAAAAAGCAATTCAAAATTTTGGCATCCGATTTTAAGGTTTACACACACTTTTTGCTGAGATATAATAAAAAATAGGCATAATGTCTGTAAGAATGATAGAAGGGAGGCATATCTATGATCCGAATTTTTAAAACCGATGAAGATACCGGAATCACATCTCAGATTGAAACATTTGAACAGGATTGCTGGATTTCGATGACATCACCATCCGCAACTGAAATTTTAAAAGTGGCAAAACGATATGATATTGATATTGACGACATGAAGTCTCCTCTCGATGAAGAAGAACGTTCCCGTATTGAAAAAGAAGACGATTACACCATGATCGTCGTAGACATCCCGGTCATTGAAAAGCGTAATGACAAGGACTGGTATGAAACCATTCCGTTAGGTATTTTCATTACGGAAGAAGCCATCATTACGGTATGTCTTCGTGAAAGCCGCATTCTTCGCCAGTTTATCAAAGGTCTGGTTCCAGGCTTTTATACAATGAAGAAAACACGATTTGTATATCAGATCTTATATAATAATGCAGCTCTTTATCTTCATTATCTTCGTGTCATTGACAAGACCAGTGAAGAGATTGAACAATTACTCATTGAGAATCCATCCAACCGAGATCTCGTTCAGCTCTATGAATTAGAAAAGTGTCTCGTATACTTTACGACATCCTTAAAGTCCAACGAAGTAGTAATGGAAAAGCTGTTAAAGACCAATTATATCAAGCATTATGCAGAAGACGAAGATCTTCTTGAAGACGTTATCATCGAAAACAAACAGGCGATGGAGATGACCTCTATTTACCGTAATGTCCTTCGAAGTATGATGTCCGTATTCAGTTCGATTATCGATAATAACTTAAACCAGATTATGAAACTTCTCGCAGCAGTAACCATTGTGGTAGAACTTCCAACTCTGATTTCTGCATTTTATGGTATGAACTTGCTTCCATCAAGTATGCCATTCTCCACCCATCCATGGGGCTTTACAATTATTTCCGTAATTTCCTTCATAATCTGCGTCATTTGTTATGTTATACTCAAAAAAAGAGACCTCTGGTAAAACTACCAGAGGTTTTTTTATCCTTTCTTATCCAATTCGATTCTTTTCAAAGAAATCCGTAATAAACTGAATAAATGTTTCTTCTAAAGGGGTAAGGACTTTTTCCGCATACCAGTAGAGAGAAATCTTGCGCTTATAATCCGGTTCTTCGATTTTGATATGTTTATAAAGATGACTTGGCCCGTGGATGATACTGTAAGCCGGTGTGATGGCTACATAATTGGTGTTTGCAAGTAACGCTGCATGGATCGTCATATCATTGGTACGAAAATGTGAGGTTGGACTGCAGCTTGCCATCGTAAGGAATTTTTCAATAAAAGACGTATAATCGGTCTCCTGCGGAAGAAGAAACTCATAATCAACGGCAATCTTTGAAAGCTTCACGCTTTCTGAGTCGGCTAACGGATGATTCTTATTTACGACTAAGGTCATAGGTTCCTCGTAAAGAGGGATGGACTTAAATGTACCATTTAAGAAGTTGCTTTCATAAAACTCAGTGCCAAAGAAGAAGTTGTAGCTTCTTGTGTGGTCTACCTTGTGTGCAGAAGAAACTTCCATATTCACATAATCGTATGCATTGGCAAATGCTACGATAGCGCGGTTAATCGTATCATTCTCTAACATATTACCGATGGTCAGTGTACCCTGGAGTGGTTCTTTTAAGAAATTTCGCTGCATACGGCTGAAATTGTGGGTACATTGTTTGGCAAACTGTAAAAATGTCTTCCCTTCAGCGGTTAATTCTATGGATTTTCCTTTTCGGTCAAATAATTCAATTCCAAGCTCTCGTTCTAATCTTTGAATGGTTCGGCTTAATGCAGGCTGTACCATATTAAGCTGTTGTGCTGCTTTTGTCATATTCTTGTTTTCTGCAATGACAATAAAGTACTGTAGTTGGTCAAAAGTCATACAATCTTCCTCCTTACATAATGTAATGATACAACTTTATTTTAGCATAATCATATGAAATAAATCAAAATAAAATCATAATCATTACAAAATGTAATGAATCATTAAAGTCATCATCTGTCT
>JAZUED010000252.1:0-1658 GCA_045640005.1 Candidatus Fimousia sp. | reverse complement strand
AAAGAAAACGTATGATACATTACAATCTCCGTTCTTTAAGCAGTTTGCCAGCACTGTCTTTGGTAAAGCTTATTCCGATGTTTCAAAGGAAGAATTGTCGAAAATCACATATATAGACATGAAGGATAGTCTCACTCATGTGGCCTATAGAATAAATGATGGTGAGCTGGAATATGCAGATTTGCCAGCTGATTTGGTAGTATCAAATCTGGATTTCCTGGTATTTCCTAGTTTAAAGGGAATTGGCATTTATTCTTATGGAAATATTGTACGGAAAGTTATTTTCCTGGGTACGGCAAAGAGCCATCTGTCGTGCAGAAATTCCTCTTGAAGTAAGCTCATTGTAGACATAATCAGAAAGATAGCGGCCTTTTAAAGATGAAATACCGGCAGGGGCTGTGTCCTGGGCAGACAGGCCTGAAATGAGAAAAAATACTGACAAAATGCTGATAATCAGTCGCCGAAACTTGATATATAATAGAATAAACTAACATCGAATTATCTTCAAGAGATGTAAAAACCGGAACTTGTGACTGTATTTTAATTGAATATTTTCAATTATATTGCATAAATATTCCAAAATAGGATATATTTTGCTTATGGTAGTAATGAAGTTCGGTGGTTCTTCTGTTGCAGATGCAGATCGTATCCGCCATGTCGCATCAATCATCAAAGCATATAAAGATGAAAAACCAGTTGTTGTCCTTTCTGCCATGGGTGACACAACTGATCATTTGTTGGAAGCAGCAGACCTTGCTGTTAATGGAACTGTAGATATCACAGGAGTTGAAAAACTTCACAGAGAAAGTGCTGATAAGCTGGGAATTAAAATCGAAGCTATCGACGATCTTCTTGAAGAATTGACACAGCTTCTCACTGGTATTTCTATGCTTAGAGAACTTACTAAACGCACAAGAGACTACCTTGTTTCATTTGGCGAAAGAATGTCAGTTCGCATGATGGCAGCATACCTTAATAACCAGGGAATCCCTGCAAAGTTCTACGATGCATGGGATATCGGAATGATTTCTGACTCTAACTTTATGTCAGCAGAACTTCTCGATGAAGTATGGGAAAACATTCCAAAACATCTTAACGGATATAAAGACGGTAAAGACAAAGAAATTCCTATCGTAACAGGCTTTATCGCAAAAGATAAAAGAGGAAACATCACAACATTAGGCCGTGGTGGTTCTGACCTTAGTGCTACAATGATCGGCTCTGCAATGAAGGCAAAAGAAATCCAGACATGGAAAGACGTTGACGGAATCCTTACAGCAGATCCACGCGTTGTAAAAGAAGCACACCCAGTACCAGAAGTTACATACGAAGAAGCAGCCGAGCTTGCATACTTTGGTGCTCAGGTACTTCATCCACGTTCAATGATGCCATGTATCAAAAGTGGTGTACCTGTTCGCGTAAAGAACTCTTACAATATCGAAAGTCCTGGATCTATCATCGTTGAAAACCATTCAGGCGAAGTTCCAAAGGTAACTGCAATCACTTCTGTTAAGCACGTTACTTTGATCGATATTAACTCAACACGCATGCTTGGAAGTGCAGGCTTCTTGGCTCACGTATTCAATAACTTCCTTAAATGGGGAATCAGCGTTGATGTAATTGCTACATCAGAAGTTTCTGTTTCTCTTACCGTTAAC
>JAZUED010000251.1:0-4048 GCA_045640005.1 Candidatus Fimousia sp. | reverse complement strand
AACCAGGCAAGAGATGTATTTAAAAAAGCAAAAGATGAATTTGAAGCAATCATTGAAGAAGAAAGTGCTATTCCAGTTCCTAACAGAGAAATGGACGGCTTCAACGGTGTATTAAGATACCAGGAAAAGATGGAACAGTTCAAAGAACGTAAAGAAGCTGTTACTGAAAAAGCTGTAGCAGAAATTAACAAGTGTGAAGCATCTTACATTGAACATATTATGAACCAGGTTACACCTTCAGGTGAAAACTTCAAAGAAGCCGAGGATATTGTAAAACTTTTAGAAACAGATTTAGTCCAGACAGATGCTGAATTAGAAAGATTATTACTGAAGGATAAGAATTTCGACAATCCATGTATCAGAAAAGCCATCAGAAAGTATAGTTCAAAATATGATCACATTAATGAAATTGCATTAATCGAAAATACTGAAGCTGTATTAGAATTTGGTAAAGCTTATTTCGATTACTGCAGAATCGGAGTAGCTGAACCAATCAAGTCTTATGCTGGTTACTATGTGGATGCTGGTGAAGAAGTATTAATTGAAAAAGCACGTGCATTTGGTATTATCGGAGATTATGCAAGGGGATATATGGATATCGATGAAAATGATCCATTACGTGAAGTATTTGGTCATGAAAAGCACAATGAGGAATCTGTAGGAGCATACTCCAAAGAGGCCTTAGAAAGTGTATTAGATGGTCAGAGCGACAACTATTATACAGTTTAGTTTGTAACCACTATGAAGAACAATGTAACGAATGGATTATTAAAAAGAATCTCCAACCTGGAACGAACACAACAGGATGCAGAAGATGGCAACTTTTATATCAAGTTCGTTTACAAAGATGGTACAGAAAGAATTATCAAGAATGAATTTGTCACCATGATGAAAGTAATAAAATCAGAGCATCAGAAAATCAAAGAAATTAAAACCAAAGGAATTCCCAACGATCAGCTAGGAAATGCAATTTTACGATCTTATCATGATGAACCAGATTTTGATTGTGTAGATGATTCCTGGATGCTAGAGGGCAATGGATCAGACAATTCTTGATAGTTTACATATGGTTTACGAGGTGTGAATGGGGTGTGAATTGATAACTTTTACATCTTTTTGCAACTTTTATAATTGTGTATCTTATAATTCTTTCATTGAATAGAGTGGCATAATTACGCCACTCTATAGGAGATATAAAAAATATTCATAAATAGAAATTTTGTAAAAAGTGCGTATCATGATTTTTCATAGATTTTACATCAACTTTTACACTTGCACACATTTTACGGATGTATTTGTTCAACATTCCAAAATTTTATGACTATATTGCGACAAATATTATAAATGTTGTTTTGATATTCTTTTTTTATTGTGCAAATGTTCTTAATATATTAAAATTATCAACAAGGGTTTACACAAAAATTACTATTTGTTTACGCAAATTAAACAATCACAACTAAATATAGCCCGTAAACCCACTACATTACGAAAAGGGGAAAAATTATGGCAACAATTATTTTAGGATTGGCTGGTGGTCTTGGATTATTCCTTTACGGTATGAACCTTATGAGTAATGGTATCGAAAAAGCAGCTGGTGATAAACTTCGTCACATTCTCGAAGTATTCACAAAGAACAAATTAAGTGGTCTGCTTGTAGGTATCGTATTTACCGGTATCATCCAGTCATCAAGTGCTGCAACGGTAATGGTAGTTTCTTTCGTTAATGCAGGATTAATGGATTTATATCAGGCTTGTGGTATCGTATTCGGTGCTAACATCGGTACAACTGTAACATCACAGCTCGTATCCTTTAACCTCTCTGCAATCGCACCACTTTTCTTATTCGCAGGTGTAATCATGGTTACTTTTATCAACAATACCATGGTTAAAAAAGTTGGTGAAGTTGTATTAGGTTTTGGTATTCTCTTTACCGGTCTTACAACTATGAAAGACACAATGGCATTCTTAAAAACTTCCGAAGCTTTCGTAAGTTTCTTAAGTGGATTAAGATCTCCATTCCTTGCAATCTTCATTGGTTTTGCAATTACTTCCGTACTTCAGAGTTCATCCGTAACTGTATCCATTCTTTTATTAATGGCATCTCAGGGACTCATTGAATTACAGATGTGTTTCTTCATCGTATTAGGATGTAACATCGGTGCATGTTCTTCTGCTTTACTTGCTTCCTTAAATGGTAAGAAGATGGCAAAACGTGCAGCTTTGATTCACTTCTTATTCAACGTAATCGGTAGTGCAATCTTCTTCGTAGGCTTACTGTTCTTAAAGGATCCACTTGCAGACTTCATCATCAAGTTCTCTGGTGGCGATATGGGACGTGCCGTAGCGAACACACATACATCCTTCAAGATCGTACAGGTAATCATGTTATTCCCATTCTCTAACTGGATCGTTAAGATGACTTACGCATTAGTTCGTGGTTCTGATGACGAAGAAGATGTAGCTGATAATGAACCAATGTACATCGGTGAACATTCTCTTCAGAACATCGTTTCTGCTGTACCTCAGGCTACACTTGAAATCGAACGTGTTGGTAACATGGCAGTTCAGAGCTTAGAAGATTCCATGACAGCATTCCTTAACGAATCTATGGATGATACAGAAAAGATCTACGTTCAGGAAGAAAATATCAACTCCATTTGTGGTGCAATTCTTGATTACTTAGTAAAAGTAAACCAGAACCTCTCCCTTCCTATCTCCGATAAGAAGATTATGGGTGGATTATTCCACAACGTTAACGACATCGAACGTATTCCTGACCATGCAAAAGATATTGCTGACTTAGCTGACGGCTTAATTAAGAAAGATCGTCACATCTCTGTAGAAGCAAAAGAAGAGCTCATCGAGATGTATCAGCTTACAGACGAATTATTATTAAAAGCACTCTATACATTAAAACATAGAGATGACAAATACGTTAATGATATGCTCGACCTCGAAAGCCAGGTTGATGAATATGAAATCAAACTTCAGAAGAGACATATCAAACGTCTTGCAAAACAGTTATGTGAACCAAACGCTGGTCTCGTATTCTCTGACGTTATTACTAAGTTAGAAAGAGTAGCTGACCACGGTATGCAGATCGCATACATCACATTATCTGATAACACAAATCTTTTAGATGATGAACAGATTCGTGAATTTAAAAACGCATAATTAATTGAATCAAAAATAAAAACCAGGTGAATCATTCACCTGGTTTTTTTATTTACCACTTTCACACGATATGTGTGACCACACTTCTATTTATCCTCTGGAATCACGTAAGATTGGATCATATCCATTCTCTTCTAAGGTCTTAATGATTCGATTCTTATGTTCTGTACCAAACGCTTCCATTGTGATGATCAGTTCCACTTTCGCATTACGGTTGATGCTGACAAACTGATTGTGCTCTAATTCGATGATATTGCCCTGAGCTGCAGCGATCACACTAGATACTCTTGTTAATTCACCTGGTTTATCTGGTAAGAAGACAGAAACAGTAAAGATACGGTCTCTTACGATTAAGCCATGCTGAACTAAAGATGCCATAGTAATTACATCCATGTTACCACCACTGATGATAGAT
Organism: Candidatus Fimousia sp.; assembly: GCA_045640005.1. GTDB lineage: Bacteria > Bacillota > Clostridia > Lachnospirales > Lachnospiraceae > Fimousia. The sequence goes on along the minus strand of JAZUED010000251.1, from coordinate 459 downwards.
ACGATTTTCTTACCTTCTCCTTCTAAATGTTTGCAGGCTGCAACAGTAAGAAGTCCGGAATTTTCTGCGAGCATTTTGTGATTTTCAATTAAATCTAAGAAAGCAACGATTAATTCTTCGTCTTCGATTGTGATGACACCATCTAAGTTTTCCTGAATGTATGGAAAAATTGTTTTACCTGGAGTTTTAACTGCAGTACCATCGGCAATGGTATTGACATGATCAACCGTTGTAACTTCTCCTGCTTCTAAGGAAGCCTTCATGCAGGCTGCTCCTGCCGGTTCAACACCGATTACCTTTACTCTAGGATTAAGAAGCTTTGCAAGAGCGGAAACACCAGTTGCAAGACCGCCACCACCAATTGGAACAAGAATGATATCAACCGTTGGAAGATCCTTGATAATTTCCATTGCAATCGAACCCTGTCCGGTTGCAACATCAAGATCATCAAATGGATGA
>JAZUED010000250.1:0-3080 GCA_045640005.1 Candidatus Fimousia sp. | reverse complement strand
CCCCCCACTATTAGACCCCACGGAAGGACCCTAAATAAAACCCTACGGAAGGGAGACCCCACTAAACTTTGGATACCCACATTTACTAAAAAAGAAGCTGTCAAATCAGAGATTTTACTACTGATTTGACAGCTTTTCATATTTTATTTCACTTTAATTTTGAATGTGTAAATTGCTCCAGATTTCATAGTTACCTGAATCTTTCCAGTACCTTTTTTCGGAGTTGTATAAGTTGTTTTGGACTTGCTCTTTTTCTTGATTTTGATGATTTTTGAGCCAGAAACAACTTTTACAGATTTAACTGCATCGTGTTTTGTGCAGCGATAAGAGATTGTTTTTGTTCCTTTTTTCTTTACTGTCTTATTAAATACTTCATTATAAGTGAATTCATCATTAAGATTGTACTCACAGGATTTACATTCATAAAAATAGAAGGATCCGTATTTTGCCCATGCGTAAGAATGTTTTTCTTTCGTTGTAATATCTTTCCACTTGTAGCATGCTTCGCATTCATAACTGGTTACAGTTTCGTGATAAATATCATCGATTAAGCTACTATAGGAATCATCTTTTTTCCATGTATGAGGTTCACGGACTGATTTTTCATCATAACATTTAGGACAATCAAAATAATGAATATGAGTATCGTTGCTTTCGTCATAATCATAATAATCATCATTCCAGGAATGTGTTTCTAAATTATATTTCTCTTCATAACAATTATCGCAATAGTAATATTTTTTGTGATAGTCACTATTGTATTGATAAGAGTCTTCATAAATCCAGACATGATCGCATGCGGCTGATGTTTTGTGTGTATTGATACCAGGTATAAACATAGCGGCTGCTAGTATCAAAAGCGAAAATAATAGTTTCTTATGCATATTGGTCACTCCTTGTTCATTAATATAATGCGTATAATAATATTTTATCACTTGTTAATGATTTTGTGTGGAGTTTTGTAATACATGTAATCTTCTATTTACTTCATTTCCTTCCACAAAAGTGTTAAAATAACGTTGTAATAAAATATGTAAAAATCATATAGATGACATAAGGAGTTAACCATGCCAAATGAGAATGGTGCGTGGATTATGCGTGGTTTGGATTGGAATGATCCTTACCGCATTCGCACGCCGCAGGAGTTATTAAATTACATAGATCAGGTTGGATTTCTTCCGTTGTTTGCAAATGAGATTCCGGGATTTTCCGTGGAAGAGCATGTTTCTCCGCTGTTTTGGTGGAGTGGTGATCCGAGTCAGGATCCATGGATCTGGAGGGAAATGCTTGCGAAGAGTGGAAAGGTGGCTTATGGTAAGTTTTTCAAGAAGAAAGCAGGATTTATTTCTCTTGGCTGGCTGGGAAGATTTGCAAATTTCAGACGAGACGGATACGACTTTGACAGCTTATGGGATGATGAATTAGCCAGCTACCGTAGCAAATGTATTATGGATCTATTTATGGACCATGAGCCAAAAGATTACTATTCTTCCGAAGCGAAGAAGTTAGCTGGATTTGGAAAAGGCGGCCACAAGGGATTTGATGGCGAGATTACCAAATTGCAGATGCAAACCTATTTGGTAGTAAAGGAATTTAAGCAGAAAATCAGCAAAAAAGGCAAGGCTTATGGCATGCCGGTATCCATTTATGCAACTCCGGAATCAATCTGGGGAACTGAAATTATTACTAAAGGCTATCAAGAAGATCCAGAGGATTCGAAAAAATATATTATTGAACGTATTTCAGAAGAATTTCCGGATGTTGATCGAAAAACAATTGAGAAGTTTATATAGGAGGATGAATCTATGAAATTTGATCGTTGGATTATTATTGCAGTGCTTGTGATTCTTGCTGGCATTTCTTGTTTTGGCATTGCATCTAAGGCAAGCAATCCAAGCAGTTACGAAAAAACAATTACTGCTCTTGATGAAAAAAAGGAAAATGTGTTAAAACTGACCGCAGCAGCAACGACAAGTTCTGCAGCAGTTTCTGCTCTTCCGGGAGATACCTGTACACCGATTGCAGAAAAGCTTGCTGATATGAGTGGATACTTCATGATTGTTTTATGTGCGATTTATCTTGAAAAATATCTGCTTACCATCATTGGAATCGTAAGCTTCCGTATCTTGATTCCAATCGGCCTGCTCCTGATTGCGAGCTATTTTCTTGTAGGAAGTGTTCGCTGGAGAAAAGTTGGCGTGAAGCTTGTTGGTCTTGGGCTTGTTCTTTTCCTTGTAATTCCTAGTAGCATCTGGGTTTCTTCTAAGGTAGAAAATACTTATGCGGATGCAGTAAGCTTTGGCGTTGAAATTGATGAAAATGATAAAATCAAGGATAGAGAACCTGGATCTGAAGTGGATGCTACTACAGAAGAAGTAGTAACAGAAGAAACAACAACTGCAGAAGCTACAACAGAAGATAATTCTGCTGATGGCAAGAAAAAAGGCTTTATGAGCAGCATTGGTGAGGGGGTATCCTCTATCGTAAATGGAGCAGCACATCTCACAGAAGAAGCAGGAAAAGTGATTAATAGTGCAACCGGCGGTGCATTAGAAAGTGCAGAAGAAGCAATCACTGGCAAATTAGTTGGCATTCGTGAAGATGCAGAAACAATGCTTAATAACTTTATTGAAGCTGCAGCAGTGATGATCATTACTTCCTGTGTGATTCCGCTCCTCGTGCTTGCATTCTTCTTCTGGATGATCAAGATCTTCTTAGATGTAGATGTAAGTGTGCCAGATTTAGGAAAATTAAAAAGATAAGCGAAACATATTCAGAGCAGGAACCAGGATTTGATCATATTGATCCGGTCCTTGAAGAAATCTGGAATGTAAGAAATCACATTTATGAAGATTATCTGGATATTCCAAAATCTTTCTATCGAAAATATCAGGCTTTTGATGATTATATCCCGGAATAGATTAATCGTCTGGAATCCTTATTATAGAAATTTAAGTGATATATAGCAATTCTGGTGACACAGATTTTCAGTTTGATATCTGTGTCACCTTTTTTTGTGGGAATTTGATTACAGATTTTGATTTTCAAATTTGTATCATCGATTTTTGAGAAAATTTGAT
>JAZUED010000249.1:0-4030 GCA_045640005.1 Candidatus Fimousia sp. | reverse complement strand
ATACAAGGATTATTTAAAATACTTTTTTTATGGTCAATAAAGTATGGAATAGAAAGTTCCTTGAAGCACTGCTCAAAATGAGGTGCATAAGCATTCATGTCACCAGCGATTACTGCAATATCGCGGTAACGAATGCCTTCTTCTCTTACAAAACGAGCAATCTGTTTTGTAATGCTTCGCACTTCTTCATGAAGATCTCTTCCGGAAAACAGTGTGATATTTTCCGGCATTTCTTCATAAGTGGTTCGATCTTTGATTCGAAATAAGCCTGCTTCTAAGGCAGCAAGATCTGGTTTCCCTAAAAGTCTTACTGGTGTTTTCCCGGGTTCACCCATATAGATTGGCGGATCCATAAGGATTCCTTCTTCCTTGCACATCGTCTTTAAGGAAGCTGCCATGCGATTAGACAGTGCAAATAATGCGTGAGGATTCATAAATTTCACCTTTTCCACGCCTGGATCTGCTGTAATGGTCACAGTTATTTTTTCTGCGGATTTTAAAAGTACACCTAAAAGCTGATTCTGTACTGGTGTAAATCCGGTGAATCCATCGATATAGATGACACTGTCTTTTAATTTATCGGATTCGTGAACTTTTCCTGCAAGCACTTCTAAAAGCTGCTCTGCCACGATTACATCCTTTTCTAAAAATTTCTGAAATTCTTCACGGATCAAAACCAAATCTTTAAGCTTTAAACCCAGTCGATTTTGCTCTTTTGTATCTAAAGCTTTTAGCTGATCCATCGGCACCTGATATTGATAGAACTCGGACATCATGGATTTCATTTCTTCCACGAATCCCTGCTTCTTTACACTTGTGCCAAACACATGGAGATTGCTTTTTTGCTCTTCGAGGATTCTACGAAGAATCATGCGTTTTCCCATATCCTCTAAAATCTGCTTCGGAAAATAAGATAACTCCTCAAAAATACGATATGCCAGCCTTGGAAAGCTGACAATATCAATATTCATCGTCCCGTGGTTTGGATGCTTTTCAATGACATCCTTTTGTGTCTGCAAAGTATACTGTTCAGGCACGATGAAGAAAAAATCTTTCTCTGGATGATCCATGGACTGCTTGATTAAGTTTTCATAAATTGCTGTTGTTTTACCGCTTCCGCTGCGGCCAATCATCAACTGAAGGGACATATAACCCTCTCCTTCTATTTGAATTCTTCCATATTCGCATCCACTAACATGGATGTTCGTCGAAATGCTTCTCCTTCTCCCTCTACAATTTCGGCTTCGATTTTTTCATAATCTCCGGTATGTACGCTCCCCTGAAATACGCCCTGTTTTGACATATGAGAAGAGAGAATCTTAAGTTTCCCGATGGTGTCTCCATCGAAATTTACTGCTTTATAAACATCCTCCGGTCTGATCATACCGGAGGATAATGCGCCTTCAAGTAAAAGCTTATGGTCATCCATCAAATCAACTTCATCCACATAAAGCATAAATTTCGTATGCTCGTGGACCCACATAAGCTTTTTTTGAGCTAAAATCTGTTCTTTTGTCTTTTTAGGTTTTTTAAAAAACTTCATCGGTTTTCTCACTTTATAACAATGGCATATCTACTTCAACTTCGCCACAGATAATCTGGTAGGCATCCACAATCATCTTTAAGTATTCCTTTTCACCCATAACAATTAAGGTATCCCCACTCATCAGACGGAAATCTCCTCGCGGAACCATCTCCATTGGTCCTCGCTGAATACCACAGATAATACTGTGGTCTGGCCAAGGAAGATTACCAACAAGCTCATCTCTTGCAATCGCCTGCTGACCAATGATAAATGTCATAACAACAGTTCCATCCATATCAGGGTTCTGTTCGGATTTTCCTGCTTTAATAATCTGTCTTTCTAAGAGACTTTCATAAATTGGTTCTACTTCTGTGATATGTGCAAAAATGTATGCTGTAATAGTTACGGCAGCAAGTGGAAGTAAATGTTCAAAACCACCTGTCATTTCTGCAATCAGGATGATACCGGTAATTGGTGCTCGAACGATTGCGGTAAAGAAGCCTGCCATACCAAGAATGATAAAACTTGCAATATAGACTTCACTGACACCAAAGCTCTGACAAACAATGCTTCCGTAAATGGATCCACAATAGGCTCCTGCAATCAGTAATGGGAAGAAGATTCCCCCTGGTGCTGCTGAGCCAAAGCTGATGGCAGAGAATAAACTTTTCACAACAAGTAATAATACCATGATGGAGATAGCCGGACATTCGTGATAAACAAGTTCAATCATCGCATGTCCACCTGCTAATACATCAGGAAGTGTGTAAGCAAGAACGCCTGCACATAAAAATGGAATCATCATACGAAATTCAATTGGAATATGATTTAATTTTTTATAGAAATCCTGTCCTTTTAATAATAAAGAACTGTAAGCTACACCAACGAGACCTAAAATTGCTCCAAATACGATTAAGAAGCCATAATATTTTAACGGAACGACATCTGGTACATCAAAATGGAATACCGGTGAAAGTCCAAATGCATTCTTTGATACAAAATCTGATGTAACACATCCTGCTAAAATACAAACTAACATGGATGCGTTAAAGTTTTTCTGGATTTCTTCTAATGCAAATACAACCCCTGCAATTGGCGCGTTAAATGCTGCTGCAAGACCTGCGCCTGCCCCACAGGAAATCATATATCGTTCTTTGTTAATGTCCTGCTTTGTAAGCTTCGCAAGACCTTTTCCAGCCATGGCGCCAAGCTGTACAGATGGGCCTTCTCGTCCAAGAGAAAGACCACCGATGATACATAAGCTACCGCCGATCATCTTAGATACAAGAAGCTTCCACCAGTTTACATCAAAATATCCTTTGATTTCACCTTGAACCTGCGGAATACCGGAACCGGAACACATGCCTTCCCACTTAACAATCTTGGCAACCACAAAGCCTAAGATACATAAGCACACGCCCCATAAAGCCATGGTAAGTACGCTCTGCTGTGTAAATCCGATCACACCAAACAGAATTTTTTCTGCATACTGAAGCATAAAACGATAGACAACCGTAACAACGGATGCTGCAAGTCCAACCAGAATTCCATAGAAGATCATCTTAATTGGAAGCCATCGTCTATCCTTCGCTGATTTTAGCTGTTTATTCACAATTTTTCACCTAATCCTTCCTTTTCAACCATTTTTTCTTATATGCTTTAACTTTAATTTTACCCTAATTATAAAGGGCTAGTCAATGCTTTGGGAACCGAACAAGAGGTTGACTTTTAAAGTAATTTGTGGTAAGTTTATCTCACAATAATTTTAAATACGTGGACGAGGAGTAGTAGGAACATTACAACCTTTCAGAGAGTTGCCGGCTGGTGCGAGGCAATGGGACGGATGATCTGAACTCGCCTCTGAGTAGCTCGCTGAACATTATAGTAGGTGGAGTCGGAGCCTGACCGTTATCAGACAGGGAGATATAAAAACTGCAAAGTTCGTATCGAAAAAAGTGCATGCATAACCTGCATGAATGAGAGTGGTACCACGGAATTATTTTCGTCTCTTAAGAGTTTGTTCTTAAGGGGCTTTTTTATTGCATAGGAAATCCGGTCAGAATTTTCTATACAAGTTTCTGAAATCTTAACGAAAAAGACTTCAGGAATCGATAGATAATATGGTAACTCGCGAACTTCAGTTTGTTGCATTACTATAACAAACACGAAAGGAATCAAGAGAATGAAAAACGCAAGCAAATACGAAAGACAATACTTCATGCCACCAGAACCATGTTTTGACTGGGTTCAGAAAGAATATATCGACAAACCACCAATCTGGTGTTCTGTAGACTTACGTGATGGTAACCAGGCTTTAATCATCCCAATGAGCTTGGAAGAAAAGTTAGAATATTTCCAGACATTAGTTGATGTTGGTTTCAAGGAAATCGAAGTTGGTTTCCCTGCAGCATCCGACACAGAATACGAATTTTTACGTGCATTAATTGAACGTAACTTAATCCCTGAAGACGTAACAATCCAGGTATTAACTCAGGCACGTGAACA
>JAZUED010000248.1:0-8005 GCA_045640005.1 Candidatus Fimousia sp. | reverse complement strand
TAGCTGTAGCTGTACAGAGAGCTTTCCGGTTCCTGCACTGGCATTTCATCCATTGTCTCAGATGGAATTTCCTGTGTTTCTTCTATATTATCTGTTTCAAAAATGTCACTCATAATCTTTCCCCTTTCGTTTTTCTTCATCTTAGCAGATAAATGTGAAAATATTATGTTCAAATTAAAATATTCTTAATGTTTTTTTATTGTTTCTAGAATAAATATATTGTAGAATTATAAAGCAGAAAAATCAAGTGAGGTAAGACGCATGAAAAAACAGCATGATCTAGACTATTATCGTCGCAAATACGGTTCTGATAGTTCAACACGTTCAGGCAGTTCTAATAATAGAAAAACGATTAAAGAAAAACAGGTTTCAAAAAAATCATCTGGTCAGGATGCCTCTCGTAAATCCAAGCAGCCAACCAGAAAAAATCCGGATGAACCACCAAAAAAAGAGCCGATTAAGACAGGTAAAAAAGTTTCAACAGGAAAGAAGAGAAGAGTTAAGAAGAAAAAAAGAAGATCCTGTATGGGTGTATTATTATCCTTCCTTCTTGTCATTGTATTAATTGTCGGTGGGGCTTTTGCCGGTGTGAATGTGATTGCAAATTCTTATATCAATAAGATTAAAACCACACCGCTTGACGAAAGTAAATATCCACTGATTACGGTTAATGAAGACAAAAACATGAAGAAGTATACCAACATCGCTTTGTTTGGTATCGATACTCGTGAAGAAGATATTCAGAATATTAACACACGTTCTGACTCCATCATCATCGTATCCATCAACAACCGAACAAAGGATGTACAGCTTACATCTATTTACCGTGATACTTTATGCAGTATGGATGGTACATATACAAAGATTGCCCATGCTTATGCAAATGGAGGCCCATCTCTTGCAATCAGTACTATCAACCGCAACTACGACCTTAACATCACACAGTATGCAACCGTTAACTTTAAAGTAATGGCTAATATTATCAATGCAATTGGTGGTGTTGAGTTAGAAGTAGAATCCGACTTCATTGCCGATTTAAATAAATACATCGGAGAAGTAAACAAAGTCTGCGGTGGAGACTCTCCAGGATTTGATCAGGCAGGAATCTATAATTTTGATGGAAACCAGGCCGTTGCCTACTCCAGAATCCGTCATAATCAGAATGGTGATTTCTCCAGAGCAAATCGTCAGAGAATTGTATTACAGGCAATCGAAAAGAAAGCGAAGAAAGAACCATTACAGTTCCTTACAGCAATTAAGTCTGTACTTCCACAGATTCAGACAAACATGACACACAGACAGTTAAAATCTATGATGTTCCATGCATTACAGTATAATATTGTAAATCAGCAGGGTGTTCCAACTGACATGCAGTTTGGACGTATTCGCGGCATGGCAGTGAATGTACCAACAACCTTAGAAGAAAATGTTGTAGAACTTCACAACACTTTATTCGGTACAGAAAACTATCAGATCAGCGAAGAATTATCAAGAATCAACGAAAAGATTATCTATCAGACCGGATTACGATAAAAACGATATGAAGTATAAAAAGGATGTTGCATTATGCAACATCCTTTTTTATTATCATATTCTCTTAATCAGCATCCTCATCAATGCTTATATTAACACGGATTTGGGGACTCTCCTTTAATACTAATCCTGTAATTGACAAAATCTTAAGTTCTACCTTTTGTTCCCCTTCTCTAAGCCCAGACACATCAATGGACGGCTGAAGATTCGCCACAGAAAGACTCATATTCTCATCCATAGTCCCACTAAATCGAAGCACAATCTCATCATCGAGAAAAGAAACTTTCATATTGTCCGTTTTTCCATCAATACGAATATCATCTGTGGAAAGCTTCAATTCCTGTGCTGCTTCTTTATTGATCAGCACGTTCACTTTAAATAGCAGATTCGGATCTAAAAAGCTTGCCCCTTTTGGAAGCTTTATGGAGGAAGCTTTGATTTCTTTTGTGATGGATTCATCTGCTCCTTCCAAAGAAATTTCAGGAAGCGTAATCTCTGTAATCTTACTTAGCGCTTCTTCCTTTCCTTTTAGCTGAACTTTAGCCGGAGTGCAATCAATCATAGCAATCTGATATCCCGCCGCTGGTGAACCAGTCGTGCTTACTTTGACCGGAACACTTTTAGACTGTCCAATCACAACTTTTGTTTCTATCTTTTTCACGCTGAATTCTAGATTGTCGGATCTTAATTCATTGCCCGCTTTGTCATAGCAAACCGGTGTGCGATTAATATTGATATCTTTTGTTTCTCCGGTAACATCAACAATTACCTTTACCGAAGCAATTTTATCTACTTCACTTTCCGGTCCGGTAATTATGACCGCATTCGGTGTTGCAATCGCTTCCCCTACAGAGTAACCACCTTCAGGCTTTCCTTTGATCTGTACTTCTACCGGAAGCTTCACCGTTTTTGTTTTTTCTACATGAACAACCATCATTATGTCATGATTGTTCATAATATCGATACTATCCGCATACTTCTTTGCAACAATGTGAACTGGAAGTGCATTCACAGAAGAAAGCTCTGAAAAATCAACATAAACATCGAAATCTGTTTTCTTAAATTTGTCTACAATCGATTTTTTACCTTTAATGGAAAAAGATATCTTATCTCCTTCCACTACACGGTAACACATTCCCTGATCCGTTAAAACAGCTTCATTCTTTATATCCACATTCACATTACTAAAGGTTCTGGTAGTTGCCGGATCATTTGTATTGATGACTAACATCCACAGACAGACCGATAAAATGACGGATAGGATTCTTAATGATAAATTACTGGACAGGAAACGATTAACTGTTCTTTTCATGCTTACTCTTTCCTTTCCATAATTTGAATTTTTTCGTATTATCTTCTGTCTGGATTTTCAGAATCTGAAGATGTTTTTTGATCTGATTCTGATCAAGTCCACGATAAATCTTTCCATTCTTTGCAAGAGAGATATCACCTGTTTCTTCTGAAACAACAAGAGTAATACTGTCTGAAATTTCACTTACCCCGATCGCAGCACGATGTCTCGTTCCTAATTCTTTCTCAATCTGCATATTATCAGAAAGTGGAAGATAACAGGTTGCAGCCGCAATACGATTCCCTTTAACAAGAACTGCTCCATCATGAAGCGGTGTATTATGCTCAAAAATATTAATCAAAAGCTGACTGCTGATTTTCGCATCCACAGGGATACCTGTTCTCTCAATCTCATCGAGCTTATCATTCTTTTCAAATACAATAAGTGCGCCTGTTTTCACCTTACCCATATCAATACAGGCTTTCGCTACTGCCTGAATGCTTCGGTCGTCAAATGCTTCTTCCGGTGCCTGATTATCTTCTAACGTAAAACTAAGAAGATCTGAGAAGATATTTCTGCGCCCTAGAGATTCTAATGCTTTACGAATTTCCGGCTGGAAAATGATAATCGCCGCAGTAATACCAATGTTTAGCACGCCCGATAAAATCCACATAATCATATGAAGCTGCAATACGGAAGCAATAATCGTAAATACAAGCAATACTATGATTCCCTTAAATAAACTCCACGCTCTCGTGTTATGGATGTAGCGAATCAGCTCATAAATAATTACACTTACAATAATGATATCTACAATATCATTCAGACGGATTACCGGCAGTGAAAACATACTAAGATAATTTTGTATATTTAACCAAATGCTCTGCATACTATAATACCTGCCTATTCTTTATTACGTTCTCGAAATCGAATCAAACCTGCACTCTGTCTTGCGATTGTCTGAACACTTACATTCTCTTCAGAAACCTTAACCTTAGGAACTGCTTTAACATAATAGAAGTATTCATCATCTTCAAATTCAAGAATCTCTGGATGACTATAATCAAGAACACCACGATAAAGCTGTAAGAGCTGCATAACTGCAGCTGAAATAATCATGGTAATACTTACTCTTAAGATACTGCTGCTAAGTTCAAAAAAGAAGCATCCATACATAAACAATACTGCATGGACGATGGTTGCAATCGGAACGCATAAATACCAGGAATAATTAAATTTCATACGGGAAATCTGTCTTGCTAAAACTGCAACAACCGACATAACAACAAGACATACTATCAGTTCTTTATTCTCTACCAGCGTATCAATCACACACTCATACATCTGTGTTCCGGCCGGAGCCAGTTCTAAAGCCTTCGTAGCACCATTAAGGGATGTGAAGAAATGATATACAAAAATCCCTGCAATCATCGGTGGAATGGCAATGATACCACAGTTAATTCCTACGTAAAGAGGAATCATCCCGGAAAGCGGTGTTGGAAGCAGAATAAAGGTCAATAATGCAACAAATCCATACTTTGTAAAATTTCGATTATATACTCCGTAAAGAATCAAAACGCCAACAAAGAACAATAAACTCACATCAATTGTATAGCTAGATAAATAATATAAACAAAGGAGTATAAAAAGCGGATAAATATATGCAAACGGGATAAGTGTACCCGCAAGGACAGCAATCAACGCCACATGTTTGCCCTGCAACATCTCACTTGTTCCAAAAATATTATGCAATGACACCACAGTCAGTACACTGATCAGAAATTTTCCAAGGAAACGGAAAAACTGACTTCTTCGGTCAATCAGCTCATTAAGTTTTTCTCTAATACTAAATACTTTCTGCATCCAGCTCTTCCTCCAGTTTCTGTTTCAAATCCTTCGGTTTTGTATCCTCCGGCTTTGCTTTTGTTTCATATTCGAAATATAATCGGTTCAGATTTTTCTTATACTGTTTGATTCGCGGCATGGCCTGATCATAATCACGACCTGCACGTTTATAGGCAATCAATGAATGAAGCATTAAAAAAAGAATATATAATCCAATCAAAAGGATCATATAGCGGTGTGCTCCATTCTCAACAACTAAAGCCACCACATACTGCATAAAAAGCAGCATGGAAAGACCGATAAATCCCCAGTAAAAAACCGTACTGTATACAATGCTTTTGAGCACTTCAATTCTAATATATTGTTTTTTATGATACTGACCAATTTCTAAATCTTTTGTTCCTTCACCGGCTTCATAAATCGCCATCTTGGTCATAAGTTTTACACGTTCTTCACTGATCATGGCACGCGCCCTTTCACAAATTTAAAAATCACAATAAAAAGAGATTTCTCCCTTACAGTTAATGATAGCATACTCATCTGTAAAAAAAAAGAAGAGCTTTCGCTAAGCTAAAACCCCTCTCTCTTTCATCTTCATTTTATAATGGTTTCCCATAGAACTCCGTAATTCGTTCCTTCGTATCATGATAGCGCTGCTTACTGATCGGAAGAATCGTCCCATCAATCAATTCAATGCTCTTTGCATCATAACTGCGAAGATATTCTAAATTCACAATGTAGCTCTTATGACATCTCACAAAAGAATCTCCATCAAGCTGAATTTCAAGATCACTGATTTTGCCATAATACTCAATCACCTGATCTTTACACACCAGACGAAGCTTACGTACACTGCTCTCTGCGTATAAGATTTCATCTAAAAAGATACGAATGACCTTTTTCGACACTGTTACAAAGATGGATCTTCGCTCATCTTTAATTACTTCATTCTCACCGTTTTTAATAATCACCCTCATGTTAATACTCCCTTTTAATCAATGTACTATTATTTTACATTATATGGAAATATATGTAAAGGTGACATTCTACAAAAAACTGTTTTTTATTTTATACATAATAATAATTTATTATTCCAATCTATTCCATAAATAACGGTGTGGAATAATAACGATCACCACTATCAGGTAATAAGGCAACGATTGTTTTACCCTTATTTTCCGGACGTTTTGCAAGCTCGATTGCTGCGAAGAATGCTGCACCAGAGGAAATTCCAACTAACACTCCTTCTTTTTTCGCGATCATCTTGCTTGTTGCAAATGCATCGTCGCTGTCGATTGGAAGTACTTCATCATAAATTTCAGTGTTTAATACAGATGGAACAAAGCCTGCACCAATACCCTGAATTTTATGTGCTCCACCTTTTCCTGTAGAAAGTACTGGGGAATCACTTGGTTCCACAGCTACAATCTGAATGTCTTTATTTTGTTCTTTTAAATATTCACCAACACCGGTTAATGTACCACCAGTACCAACGCCTGCAACAAAGATATCCACATTGCCTTCGGTATCTCTCCAGATTTCAGGACCGGTTGTTGCTTTATGAATCGCAGCGTTTGCAGGATTATCAAACTGAGCTGGAATAAAGCTTCCTTCAATAGAAGCAGCTAATTCTTCTGCTTTTTCAATCGCACCCTTCATTCCACGAGCACCTTCTGTTAATACAATTTCTGCACCATATGCCTTTAAGATGTTACGTCTTTCTACAGACATCGTTTCAGGCATCGTTAAGATCATCTTATATCCTTTGATTGCTGCTACGGTTGCAAGACCAATACCAGTATTACCGGAAGTAGGTTCAATAATCGTAGCACCTGGTTTTAAGATACCTCTTTTTTCTGCATCTTCAATCATAGCAAGACCAATTCGATCCTTTGCGCTTCCTGCAGGGTTGAAGTATTCTAACTTAGCAACAACGGTTGCTTCTAAACCTAATTCTTCTTTAATATTGCAAAATTCCACAAGTGGAGTATTGCCGATTAATTCTATTGCACTTTTATAAATCATTTTCTATTCCTCCCTTTTATAAATATCATAGATATTCATACCTAAATACTATTATATCACAGGAATTTAGCTCTTTGCATGAAACTTTGTACAATATTCTTTCATTTTTAAACCAATATGATTCTATTTCTTTATTTATTTCAATGTTTATGAATTTTTCTTGACCGAATATTTCATTTCGTGTATAGTCTCAGATGTGAAAAGCAAAGGCGCTTAAGGATGTCAATTCTTAGGCGCCTTTTGTTTTTTCTTTTGAGTTATATTATTAGGAGGATAAAATTTATGACAACAAATGAAGTATTACAAATCGTAAACGAGAACCTGTTTGCCGTATGGTTCTTGATTGGTGCAGCACTGGTATTCTGGATGCAGGCTGGTTTTGCTATGGTTGAGGCTGGTTTTACACGTGCGAAGAATGCCGGTAACATTATCATGAAAAACCTGATGGACTTTTGTATTGGTACTGTCGTTTTCATCTTAATCGGTTCTTCCCTTTTATTAGGAGAAGACATGCTTGGAATCATCGGTAAGCCTGGATTTGATATCTTCACAAGCTATGCAAACTTCGATTTTTCCGGTTTCGTATTTAACCTGGTATTCTGTGCTACAACCGCTACCATCGTATCCGGTGCCATGGCAGAACGTACAAAATTCTCATCTTACTGTGTTTATTCTGCAGTACTTTCCGCAATCGTATATCCAATTGAAGCACACTGGACATGGGGTGGTGGCTGGTTAGCAAATATGGGCTTCCATGATTTTGCCGGTTCTAACTGTATTCATATGGTAGGTGGTACTGCTGCTTTAATCGGTGCAGCAATCCTTGGACCTCGTATTGGTAAATTCACAAAAAACAAATCCGGTAAAGTCGTAAAAGTAAATGCGATTCCTGGTCACAACTTACCACTTGGTGCTTTAGGTGTATTCATCTTATGGCTTGGCTGGTATGGATTTAACGGCGCTGCTGCAACAAGCGTTCCACAGCTCGGATCCATTTTCTTAACAACTACGGTTGCCCCTGCAGTTGCTACTGTAGTCTGTATGATCTTTACATGGGTAAAATATGGCGCACCTGACGTTTCCATGTGTTTAAATGCTTCTCTTGCAGGTTTAGTTGCCATCACTGCTCCATGTGACGTAACAGACTGTGTTGGTGCAACAACCATCGGTGCCATTGCCGGTGTGTTAGTTATATTTGGTGTATGGTTTTTGGATAACGTATTATATATTGATGACCCTGTCGGTGCCGTAGCCGTACATTTCTTAAACGGTGTCTGGGGTACAATCGCTACTGGTTTATTCGCATCAAAC
>JAZUED010000247.1:0-2624 GCA_045640005.1 Candidatus Fimousia sp. | reverse complement strand
TCCATATTGATTGTTGCACCAAGAGGAAGAAAAAAAGCTCATGCAAAAATGCACGAGCTTTTATATCCTATTCTATTTCACATCATATTTTGTCAGATTATACTTTTCAATAATCTTGCAGATATTATCTACATAATCGCTACTGGTAGCATAACCACCCTTTTTGATGATTTTGATTGCTTTTTTGTAATCCTTTTCGCCTTTAAGACCTTCATAACGAAGCTTAGATCCATCTTTCGCACCTAATAAATAAGCACTGTGATCCGCAATAGAATCGGAAATGGAAGCATACTTTCTAAAATCAGCAGTAATTTTAATCTTCTTTCCATCCTTTGTTTCTTCGCCTGTTTTCTTTGTATAGACGGAAACACCATCCCATGTGCTGCCTTCCCAGGTATTGCCGGATAAGTTTTTCTTCATACCAAAGCAGTTATTTGCTTTCTGAGCTAATTCACTCTTGCCATAACCGGATTCTAAACAGAACTGAGCAAGAGAAACAGATGCTAAAACGCCTGTCTTTTTCTGATCTGTAGTAAATAAAGGACCAACCTTTGCGATTGTATCTGTTGCAGATAAATCCTTAATTTCTGTAGCTGTAATAGAAGTTGTATTTTTAGAAGTAGTTGTTTTAGCAGGCGCTGCTGCCTGTGGTTTGCTTTCTGTTGTAGGAGCCTTTGTCGCAGTTGTTGCTGCCGCTGGTTCTTTTACTGTAATCTTGCAAGTGAGTTTCTTTTTGCCGATTTTTGCAGTAATAGTTGCTTTACCAGCTTTCTTAGCAGTCACCTTACCAGTTTTTGAAACCTTCGCAACCGATGTTTTGCTGGATTTCCAGGTAACTACATCTCCTTCTTGAAGCTTCTTTACCTTCAGTTTTAAAGTTTTCCCTTTTTTCAGAGTTGCCTTTGTCTTGCTAAGCTTATATTTAACAGTTGTCGCCTTAGCTGTTGTAGCTGTAGTTGCTTCAGTCCCCACTGTAGCAGCTTCTACTGGCATGGCAAATGTTCCTGCAATAAGCATAAGCATCATCAATACGCTTACCAGTTTTTTCATATTTTTTTGTCTCCTTCTCATTAATCCACTTATATATTACAAAATTATTACAAAATGGTCAACATTTTTGTGGATAATTCTCGATATTTAAGACAAAAAGTTCACATTTCGTGCAAAAAAGCTAGATGTTGTCCACATTTTCGCATAAAAAGAGCCTCTGATGACTTTCAGAGGCACAAATTGTTAACAAATTATGAATTTAATAATTATCGCTTTTATGCTTAGTTTTTAAAGCTGTGGATAGGTGCTGGGATTCTTCCGCCACGATTAACAAATGCTTCGCAGGAGAATTCATTTACCGGCATGATTGGTGCATAACCAAGTAATCCACCAAATTCAACCATATCACCAACATCTTTTCCGATGGCAGGAATTAAACGTACGGCTGTTGTCTTCTGGTTAATCATACCAAGTGCCATCTCATCTGCAATGATACCGGAAATAGTAGCTGCACTTGTTTTTCCAGGAATTGCAATCATATCAAGACCTACGGAACATACACAAGTCATCGCTTCTAATTTTTCAAGAGTAAGTGCTCCGGCATTTACCGCATCGATCATTCTCTGATCTTCAGATACAGGAATGAATGCACCACTTAAGCCACCTACATAAGAGGATGCCATAACGCCACCCTTCTTAACCTGATCGTTAAGGAGTGCAAGTGCTGCTGTTGTACCAGGTGCACCCGCATATTCAAGACCGATTTCTTCTAAGATTTCTCCAACGGAGTCACCAACTGCAGGAGTTGGAGCTAAGGATAAATCAACAATACCAAATGGGATACCAAGTCGTTCGGACGCTTCTCTAGCAACTAACTGACCAACTCGAGTAACCTTAAATGCTGTCTTTTTGATTGTTTCACAAAGAATTTCGAAATTCTGTCCACGTACCTGTTCTAATGCACGTTTAACTACACCTGGACCGGATACACCAACGTTAATGATCTTATCAGCTTCTGTAACACCGTGGAATGCACCAGCCATGAATGGGTTGTCGTCAGGAGCATTTGTAAATACTACTAATTTTGCACATCCTAAGGAATCGTTATCCTTTGTATATAACGCTGTTTCTTTGATGATTTCACCAAGTAATTTTACAGCATCCATATTGATACCAGTTTTTGTGGAACCAACGTTAATGGAAGAACATACGCGTTCTGTCACAGCTAATGCTTCTGGAATAGAACGGATTAAAAGTTCATCTGCTGGTGTCATACCTTTATTTACTAACGCAGAATAACCACCGATGAAGTTTACTCCTACTTCCTTTGCAGCCTGATCAAGTACTTTTGCAATTTCCACAAAATCAGAGCTTGTCTTACATACAGAACCACCAACTAAAGCAATTGGTGTGATAGAGATACGCTTATTAACGATTGGAATACCGAATTCTCTTTCAATATCCTGACCTGTTTTTACAAGATCTTTCGCTGTTTCTGTGATTTTTTTATAAATATTAGTTTTTACCTGTTCTAAAGTAGTGCCTCCGCAGTCAAGTAAACTGATACCAAGAGTAATAGTTCTTACATCGAGGTTCATCTCGGAGATCATCTTATTTGTTTCGATTACTTCATT
>JAZUED010000246.1:0-3434 GCA_045640005.1 Candidatus Fimousia sp. | reverse complement strand
ATCGGGCATCTTGAGTCCGTCAAGCGCATGGTGGAAGAAGGAAGAGACTGTTCAGAAGTACTGATTCAGCTGGCGGCAGTAAAATCGGCACTGAATAATACGGGCAAAGTCATTTTAAAAGACCATATTGAGCATTGTATCGTAGATGCGGTGCAGGACGGCGATATGGAAGCAATAGAGCAGCTTAACAAGGCAATCGATCAGTTTATGAAGTAAAAGGAGAACCTGATATGAAGAAGAAACTTACAGCATTTGCTGCAGTCGTATTACTTCTCGTAATGAGCTTTACGATGGTAACATTTGCAGAAGAAACAACAGAAAGCACAGAAGCAACAACAGAAACAAAACCGGCAGAGGATGCGGTCAATACCTCTCTTAAGGTGCCAAAAATCAGTACTGTAACAAGAACAGGCAAAGGTAAGGTTACGGTAAAATGGAGTGAGTTATCAGGGGTTTCCGGATACCAGATTCAGTATGCGACAAAAAGTGATTACAGTAATGCAAAGAAAGTAACTGCCAGCAAGAAAACAACAGTATCCAAAACAATTGCTAAGGAAAATGTTTCTACAACAGCGGATACCTGGATTCGTATGCGTTCTTACAAGAAGGCAGATGGAAAAACAACTTATTCTAAATGGAGTGGACAGGTAAAATTAATTGTTTGGAAAACAAGCTGGAAATATGCTAAGAATTCAAAAATTCATTCTGATCCTGCAGTATTATATTATGCAACGGCAAATAAAAAGAATAAGACAATCGCAGTTAATGCTGGCCATGGTACAAAAGGTGGGGCAAGCAAAAAGACATTATGCCATCCAGATGGATCTGCGAAGGTAACAGGCGGAAGTACTGCCAAGGGTGCTACAACAGCGGCAGCAGTTAGTGGTGGGACTACAGTAGGCAAGAAATCTGAAGCAAGCTGTAACTTAGCAGTGGCTAAAAAAGTAAAGAGCAAATTATTAGCTGAAGGATTTAACGTATTAATGATTCGTCAGGGAAGTGATGTGCAGCTTGATAATGTGGCTAGAACAATCATGGCAAATAATAATGCTGACGCTCACATCGCAATTCATTATGATTCCACATCAAGCAATAAAGGAGCATTTTACATTGGGGTTCCAGAAGGATCTTACCGTAAGATGAGCCCTGTTAGCAGCAATTATAAAAAGCATGAAGCATTAGGAAAAGAACTTATCTCCGGATTAAAGAGCGCGGGTGTTAAGATTTTTAGTTCTGGCCGTATGGCAATTGATTTAACTCAGACATCTTATTCTACAATTGCTTCTGTTGACATTGAAGTAGGTGATCGTAAGTCTTCTACATCTTCTACTCAGGTTGATAAAATTGCAAAAGGGATTGTGAAGGGAATTAAAAAATATTTCTAGTAAAACCAGGCTGATTTTGATATAATTAAACTCTACTCATTTTTTATATTTTAGGAGGAAGCAAATGCAGAACGAATTAGTCATCGTTGTCGACTTCGGTGGACAGTACAATCAGTTAGTTGCAAGACGTGTTCGTGAATGTAACGTATACTGTGAAATTTACTCTTATAAAACTGACATTGAAAAGATCAAAGAGATGAATCCAAAGGGCATTATCTTAACAGGCGGACCTAACAGCTGCTATGAAGAAGGTGCTCCAACTTATACAAAAGAATTATTTGAATTAGGTATTCCGGTACTTGGTTTATGCTACGGTGCTCAGCTTATGCAGCATATCTTAGGCGGTAAAGTTGAACGTGCAGATGTTCAGGAATACGGAAAAACACATATTAAGGTGAACACAGAATCTCCATTATTTGCAGGAGTTCCTGAAGAAACAACTTGCTGGATGAGCCACTTTGATTATATCAGTGCTATGGGTGAAGGATTTGTATCCATCGCACATACAAAAGACTGTCCAGTTGCAGCAGCTGAATATGCAGAAAAGAAATTATATGGTATTCAGTTCCATCCAGAAGTACTTCACACACCAGAAGGAACAAAGATGATCTTTAACTTTGTTCGTAACATCTGTGGCTGTGCAGGTGACTGGAGAATGGATGACTTCGTTGCATCCCAGGTACAGGCAATCCGTGAAAAGGTTGGAGAAGGTAAAGTATTACTTGCTCTTTCCGGCGGTGTAGATTCCTCCGTACTTGCAGCTTTACTTGCAAAAGCAATCGGACCACAGCTTACTTGTGTATTCGTTGACCACGGTCTTATGAGAAAGAACGAAGGCGATGAAGTTGAAGGTATCTTCGGTGAAAAGGGTAACTTCGATATCAACTTCATTCGTGTGAACGCACAGGAAAGATATTATGCAAAATTAGCTGGTATTACAGAACCAGAAGAAAAACGTAAACTCATCGGTGAAGAATTCATCCGTATCTTTGAAGAAGAAGCTCAGAAAATCGGTGCCGTTGATTTCCTTGCTCAGGGAACAATCTACCCAGACGTTGTAGAATCCGGTTTAGGTGGAGAATCTGCAGTAATCAAGTCTCACCACAACGTAGGTGGTCTTCCAGATTTCGTAGATTTCAAAGAAATCATCGAACCACTTCGCAACTTATTCAAGGATGAAGTTCGTAAAGCAGGTCTTGAACTTGGACTTCCTGAATTCTTAGTATACCGTCAGCCATTCCCAGGCCCAGGTCTTGGAATCCGTATCATCGGTGAAGTAACAGGCGATAAAGTACGCATCGTACAGGATGCAGACTATATTTATAGAGAAGAAGTAGACAAAGCAGCAAAGGCTTACAAGGAAGAACATGGCGTAGAAGCACCATGGATGCCAAACCAGTACTTTGCAGCACTTACAAATATGAGATCTGTAGGTGTTATGGGTGATGAAAGAACTTACGACTACGCAGTAGCCATTCGTGCAGTAAGAACCATCGACTTCATGACAGCAGAAGCAGCAGATCTTCCATTTGAAGTACTTCAGATCGTAATGAACCGAATCATCAAAGAAGTTCGTGGCGTTAACAGAGTGTTCTATGATTTAACATCCAAACCACCAGGAACGATAGAGTTCGAGTAGTAAAAAATGTACATTTTTCTGAAATCCCCACGAAGATGAAAAAATAATTTCCATGAGGACGAGAAGAAAAGGACATATATAAAGAGATAACAGAGACCTTGTAGGAGCAATCCTATGAGGTCTTTTTCTTTTGCATAGAGTCGGAAAACCTTGAAAATAAGCCGTTTTTGGAGATGGGGGATGCCCTGGGACGAGTGCCGATTATTTCTCAGAGTGGTCAGATGGCTGGTCGGAAAAAGAAGTTGGGCGACGGGGACGAAATTTGCATCTCCATGGAAAAGACGGAAAAAGTGTACAAAAAATTTGTTCACTTACAACCTAGTTGAACCGGAACGTTACAAAATTTCTGAACGTCAACTGAGGAAAAAATAAACATAACTAATAAAGCCTTGTGCTATGACAAAACGTCA
>JAZUED010000245.1:0-1597 GCA_045640005.1 Candidatus Fimousia sp. | reverse complement strand
CCATCTGAGGAAAAGACAGTAGAAATAATGATTCCTACAAGAGCATTCATGGTCGTAAATAGTGATGGTGAATTTGTTGTAGACGGCAATAAATATAAGCTGTTTGCAGGCGTTTCTCAGCCAGATGAAACTAGTGTTTTATTGTGTGGAATTCAGCCAGTCGAGATTGATATTACATTATAAAAAGTAAAAATAAGTCCGGCTATGTTAGTCGGACTTATTTTTTCGTTGATTTATATACAATTTGCATAAAATTTTCGATGTCAAACGGAAATTTTTGTAGTATAATTATATGACACATATTATATTTAAGGAGGAAATTATGCTTTATATTGGTGTAGATTTAGGAACTTCAGCCGTTAAAATGCTTTTAATGAGCGGTGATGGCAAAATTGAAAAGATCGTTTCTAAAGAATATCCTTTAAGTTTCCCTCACCCAGGTTGGTCGGAACAGAAGCCTGAAGACTGGTGGGAACAGGTTATGGCAGGTCTTAAAGAGCTTACAAGCGAATGTGATAAATCACAGGTTGCAGGTATCAGCTTTGGTGGACAGATGCACGGTCTTGTAATTCTTGATAAGGATGATAACGTAATTCGTCCAGCTATTTTATGGAACGATGGTCGTACATCAAAGGAGACAGATTATCTTAATACAGTAATCGGAAAGGATAAACTTTCTGAGTATACTGCAAATATAGCATTTGCTGGATTTACAGCACCAAAGATTCTTTGGGTAAAGAACAAAGAACCTGAAAACTTTGCAAAGATCGAAAAAATCATGCTTCCAAAGGATTACATCGCTTACAAGTTATCAGGCGTTCATTGTACAGACGTTTCTGATGCTTCAGGTATGTTAATCTTTGACGTAAAGAACAGAAGCTGGTCAAAAGAAATGTGCGAAATCTGTGGCGTAAAAGAATCTCAGCTTGCCAAGATTTTTGAATCTTATGAAACAGTAGGAACATTAAAACCGGAAGTAGCAGCTTTATTGGGACTTCCTGAAAGCTGTAAAGTAGTTGCAGGTGCCGGCGATAATGCGGCAGCAGCAGTTGGAACAGGTACAGTTGGTGACGGAATGTGTAACATCTCACTCGGTACCAGCGGAACCATCTTCATTTCTTCTAAGAACTTTGGAGTAGATTCCAACAACGCACTTCATTCATTCGGACATGCAGACGGTGCATATCACTTAATGGGTTGTATGCTTTCAGCAGCCAGCTGTAACAAGTGGTGGATGGATGAAATCATTCGTACAAAGGATTATCCGGCAGAACAGAAGGGCAGTACTAAGCTTGGTGAAAACCATGTATTCCTCCTTCCATACCTCATGGGTGAACGTTCTCCTCACAACAATCCAAATGCGAGAGGAACATTCGTTGGTATGACAATGGACAGCACCAGAGAAGATATGACTCAGGCTGTACTCGAAGGTGTTGCATTTGCACTTCGTGATTCATTAGAAGTTGCCAGAAGCCTTGGTATCAAGATCGAAAGAACCAAGATTTGTGGTGGTGGTGCAAAGAGCCCATTATGGAAAAAGATGATTGCCAACATCATGAACTTAAAGATTGATGTCATCGAAAGTGAAGAAGGACCT
>JAZUED010000244.1:0-4717 GCA_045640005.1 Candidatus Fimousia sp. | reverse complement strand
CCAGTAAGAGCGATCACCCCAGGACAGGCGGTAGTATTTTATGAAGATGATTATGTCGTAGGCGGGGCAAGTATAATTAAGAAAATTTATTAATCAAGATATAAATTTAGAAAGTCGTTCACGTTTGTGGGCGACTTTTTTCGTGTTAGTAACACTTTGATCATTCGGAGAAAAGACTTCATTTGCAATGCGAAAAACGTGAAAAAGTAGTATAATATTAGTATAGATTAGACGGTATAAAACGATTCCCATAAGGGTAAAAAGAATAAATTGAAGGAGGCATTTTATGAGACTGATGTTTTCAGGGGCAGCTCATGAAGTAACAGGAAGCTGTCATTATCTTGAAGTTGGTGATACAAGATTAGTCGTAGATTATGGTATGGAACAGGGACTTGATTTGTTCGTGAATGTCGATATTCCGGTTCCACCTAGTGAACTTGATTATGTATTGCTTACTCATGCTCATGTGGATCATTCCGGACTCATTCCACTTTTATATGCAAGAGGATTCAGAGGTCGTGTTGTTTGTACAGAAGCTACAAAAGAGCTTTGCGATATTATGCTTCGCGACAGTGCACACATTCAGGAATCTGAAACAGAGTGGAAAAATCGTAAAAATCAGCGTGCCGGAAAACCAGAAGTAGAGCCGCTTTATACAATGAACGATGCCATCGGATCTTTGGAACATTTTGATGGCTATCCATACAAGACATTGATTAAGTTAAATGACAATATTACGATTCAGTTTACGGATGTTGGACATCTTTTAGGCTCTGCAAGTATTGAAATTTGGGCGACAGAAGAAAATGTAACTAAAAAGCTTGTATTCTCCGGCGATATCGGAAATTATAATCAGCCGATCATCAAGGATCCGGAATATACAAAAGAAGCAGACTATATTATTATGGAATCTACTTATGGTGACCGTCTCCATGGCGATCATCCGGATTATGTAGAAGAACTAGCAGCACTCATCCAGCGTACCTTTGACCGAAGGGGAAATGTTGTCATCCCATCATTTGCCGTTGGAAGAACGCAGCAGATTTTATATTATATCCGTCAGATTAAAGCAGATCAGATGATCAAAGGACATCCAAACTTTACAGTATATGTAGATAGTCCGCTGGCAGTAGAAGCAACCGACGTATTCAATCAGAACATCCAGGATTGTTTTGATGAGGATGCGATGGAACTGATCATGCAGGGAATCAATCCGATTTCCTTCCCAGGACTGAAACTTTCCTTAACTTCGGATCAGTCCATGGCTATCAACTTTGAAACAAAGCCTTCCGTAATCATATCCGCATCCGGTATGTGTGAAGCAGGCCGTATTCGTCACCATTTGAAACATAACCTCTGGAGACCGCAGTCAAGTATTCTCTTCATTGGGTTCCAGGCAATCAACACGTTAGGGCGTGCTCTTCTTGAAGGTGCTACCGAAGTAAAACTTTTTGGTGAAACAATTAATGTGGCAGCAGAGATTTGTCGATTAGAAGGTATGAGTGGTCATGCCGATCGAAATGGACTTCTTCGCTGGGCAGGTGAATTTGAGACAAATCCAGTTGCATTCGTTGTTCATGGCGATGACACCGTGACTGATATATTTGCCGATACACTGAAGCAGGAATTTGGCTACGAAGCCTACGCTCCATATTCTGGCGCAGAATATGATCTCGTTGCCGGTGAATGGATTCACGAAGGCGAACGCATTGTCGTTACAAAAGAAAAGAAGAAACAGAAACCATCTGGCGTTTATGCAAGACTGCTTGCTGCCGGACAGAGACTGCTTGCTGTTATTAAGAATAATGAAGGCGGAGCCAATAAAGATCTGGCGAAATTTACAGACCAGATCAATGCACTCTGCGATAAATGGGATCGCTAAAAACATATATGTGATAAAAATAGAGGACTGTTGCAATTTGTGCAGCAGTCCTTTTTCCCTTTTGATATTCTTTATAAAATTTCTTTATAATAATCCACCATGCGATCTTGCTTAACAGGAAATGTTTCGCGATAGCGATGGACATCATTGGTTATTGTTTGTGTAATCAGTCCAGGCACGTCGCTGATGCGTTCGATGATTTCCCCATCCGGGCGATAGAGAGTAGTGTCTCCACTGTAAATGAGTCCGCCGACGCCACCTACACAGTTGCAGATGGCAAAATAAACCTGATTTTCAATAGCTCTTGCCTGTGAAAGAACTTTCCAATGCATGTTTCGTGGGCTTGGCCAGTTTGCTGCAACCACAATTAAGTCGCACTCTTTGGATGCCGCCTGGAAGATTTCCGGGAATCGCATATCGTAACAGATAAATGTAGCAATGCGAAATCCTTTATACGTAAAAATATGATAATCTCGCCCACGAACAAAGAACTTATCTTCCCCACCGTAAGTAAATGGATGGATCTTTACATAATCGGATAACAGTTGCCCTTCCTCATCCACCACAGTATAGTGGTTTTCGAGTTTTTGGCCAGTCAAATGCTCCTTCCCCCATCCAAATCCAATGGCTAAGTGATGTTTTTTTGCCATTTCAGTAAAGAACGCAATGTTTTTTCCATCGAAATCTGTCATAGGTGCCGCTTCTACCGGAGAAATTCCGGTTAAACACATCTCAGGAAAGAGCAGAAGATCGCATCCTTTTGTTCCGGCTTCTTCTATATAAATAGCAGCTTGTTTTTTATTTTCTTCCCAGTTTAAAAAATCGATTGGAAACTGGCAAAGAGACAAAGTGAATACTTCATTCATAAATATTAATCCTCACGTATCATTTGATAAACATAGAATAGCATACAATGGGGTAAAATGGCACTTTAGATTGTACAGAAAAAAAGACATAAAAAATGCATATTTATACTTGCAATCCATATGACAAACGTTTATCATATAATCATAGAGAGATGACAAACGATTGACATATCGAAAAAACCAAAGGAGATGAAACATAATGAGCAGCTTTAAGATCTCTCTTCATGATTTTAAAAGCGTAGAATCATTTACAGATACTGTATCTGGATTTGATTATAATATATATTTGAAACCGGTAGGAGATGAATATGGAACCAAAATCAACGCCAAATCGATTCTGGGTGTAATTAGCCTCCTTCATTACATGACATTAGAGATTATGGCCGAGACAGACAAGCCGGATGAATTACAAAGAAAGCTTCAACCATTTATTGCACGAGCCTAAGGGGCCAGGCTATAGCAATAAACTTCGGGAATTATGTGGTTTTATATATCAGAGGAAAGAGTAGTGTGAAACAACGCCAAGGTTTTACATTGCTCTTTTTTCGTTGAAAGGGAGATTCCTAAATGATTACTTACGTATTTGAATAAATCGATTCAAAAAAACTATAGAATTTGTAAAAATAGTAGTTAACAAATGAAAAAAGCTATGATATAATTTGATGGTTAGAATTGTAAATAAATTTTGTGTCAGGAGGAGAATGAACCATGACAAAAAAATGGGTATACTTATTTAGCGAAGGTAACGCTAACATGCGTGAACTCTTAGGGGGTAAGGGTGCTAACCTCGCAGAAATGACAAATCTTGGTCTTCCAGTACCACAGGGCTTCACAATCACAACAGAAGCTTGTACACAGTACTACGAAGATGGTAGACAGATCAATAACATTATTCAGGGACAGATCAACGAATACATCGAAAAGATGGAATTCATCACAGGCAAAAAATTTGGTGATTTAGAAAATCCATTATTAGTATCCGTTCGTTCCGGTGCTAGAGCTTCTATGCCAGGTATGATGGACACAATCCTTAACCTTGGTTTAAATGAAGAAGTAGTTAACGTAGTAGCAAACAAAACAGGCAATGAAAGATGGGCTTGGGACTGCTACAGAAGATTTATTCAGATGTACTCCGACGTAGTAATGGAAGTTGGTAAAAAGTACTTCGAAGAATTAATCGACGAAATGAAAGAAGCTAGAGGTGTTACACAGGACGTAGACCTTACAGCTGCTGACTTAAAAGAATTAGCTAATCAGTTCAAAGCTGAATACAAAGCTAAAATCGGCGCAGATTTCCCAGATGATCCAAAGGAACAGTTAATGGGTGCTGTTAAAGCCGTATTCCGTTCTTGGGACAACCCACGTGCTAACGTTTACCGTCGTGACAACGATATCCCTTATTCCTGGGGTACAGCTGTTATCGTACAGGAAATGGCATTCGATAACTGGTCTGATGTATCGGGTACTGGTGTAGGATTTACACGTGTCCCTGCTACAGGCGAAAAGAAATTAATGGGTGAATTCTTAATGAACGCTCAGGGTGAAGACGTAGTAGCTGGTGTTCGTACACCACAGCCAATCGCTTCCTTAAAAAGTGTAATGCCAGAAGTATATGATCAGTTCATCGAAGTATGTACTATTCTTGAAAACCACTACCGCGATATGCAGGATATGGAATTCACAATCCAGGATAGAAAATTATTCATGTTACAGACACGTAATGGTAAGAGAACAGCTCAGGCTGCTTTAAAAATCGCTTGTGACTTAGTAGATGAAGGCATGAGAACAGAAGAAGAAGCTGTAGCTATGATCGATCCTCGTAACTTAGATACATTATTACATCCACAGTTTGATACTGCTGCATTAAAAGCTGCAACACCAATCGGTAAAGGTCTTGGAGCTTCTCCAGGGGCTGCTTGTGGTAAAGTAGTATTTACAGCTGAAGATGCTGTAGTATGGAATGCTAAAG
>JAZUED010000243.1:0-2438 GCA_045640005.1 Candidatus Fimousia sp. | reverse complement strand
CTTAACCATTAAGTTATGCGGGCATAATGTGCTCACCGCAGAAAAGGGCGAATCCAATTATAACACCAATATCCTTTGTGAAGGCGACTTAACCTTTACTGGCGGTGGTTCTTTAGCCGCAACTGCGACCTCTGCAAAATGGTCTGGATGCGTTTATGCCATTAAAAATGTCAATTTCAATACACTTGGCAGTATCAACTTTGTGGGCGCTGATCCTGATCCAGTTTTCACAGCCGTTGGTGTTTATGCCGGCGGTCAAGTTACCTTCGCCGCTCCTGCAAAAGGAATGTCTGTGGACATTCGTGCTCCTGGTGGCGCACTCCTTATGGGCAACATTCAGAGCGACTTAGTCGATGATGGATGTGACGTGTGGGCAGCCGTTGGCATGGAGGATGAGTTTGAATTACTCGAAGTCTTTGATGCTTCCAACTATCAAAACTACTGCAAATTAAGCATTACTGGTGAAGCCGCTGTTTTATTGGGCGATTGCAACGATGATGGGAAAGTGGATATGAAGGACGTGTTATTCCTCAGAAAATTCATTGCTCAATTACCGACCTACATCAACGAAATTGCAGCCGATATCAATGGAGATAACGCACTCGACATGAAAGATGTCTTGGTGCTTAGAAAAACCATTGCTGGTTTGATCTAACAAATAGCAAAAACAGGGAATCAGATTTTTTCTGATTCCCTGTTTTTTGTGTTTTATAACAGTT
The DNA here is from genome assembly GCA_045640005.1 of Candidatus Fimousia sp. GTDB lineage: Bacteria > Bacillota > Clostridia > Lachnospirales > Lachnospiraceae > Fimousia. The sequence continues at coordinate 1,719 of JAZUED010000243.1, read as the reverse complement.
CTTCGAATGTACTGGTGATGGGCATGGTGGCTGCTGCATTGTGCTCTTCACTGATGGTGTGGCCGGCGAGAAATTCATAATAGGCTTGCGAACCAATCATCGCTGCGTTATCTCCACAGTAGCAAAGAGGAGGGACATAGAGCTTCCTGCCCGATTGCTCACATTGCTTTTCCATTTGGCGACGCAGTTCTTTATTGGCAGAAACACCGCCAGCCAACACAATGGTTTGGATTTTTTCTTTATCGGCTACCGCCAAGGTATTTTCACACAGGATGTCTACCACACGAGCACGGAAAGAAGCACACACATCGGCTTTGTTGACCTCTTCATCTTTTTGCTCGGCGTTATGAAGCAAATTCAAAACGGCGGTTTTCAGACCAGAAAAACTAAAGTCATAAGGGCTGCCATCCACATGTGGACGAGGAAATAGATAGGCTTTCGGATTTCCTTCTTCTGCGAGCTTATCGAGAGCAATACCACCGGGATAAGGCATACCCATGGCTCGTGCCGCCTTATCAAAACATTCCCCGGCAGCATCATCACGGGTGCGACCGAAGATGGTAAAATCCGTATAATCGTTGACTTTCACAATATGACTGTGTCCACCGGAAACCACTAAGCATAAAAAGGGTGGCTTCAAATCTTTGTGGGCAATGTAGTTTGCTGCAATATGACCACGCAAATGATGAACAGGAATGAGTGGCTTGTTCGCGCCAATGGCTAAGCCTTTTGCAAAATTGACACCAACTAAAAGGGCACCAATGAGCCCTGGCGCCGCAGTGACGGCAATGGCATCAATATCATCCAGTGTCATATTTGCTTCTTTTAAGGCATCAGCGGTGCCCACCGATACGGCTTCTGCATGTCGACGACTGGCAATTTCTGGCACCACACCGCCATAGAGACGATGTTCTTCCACCTGGGAAGCCACAATATTTGAAAGGACTTCGCGGCCATCTTTGACAACAGCAGCAGCTGTCTCATCGCAGGATGATTCTAAAGCTAAAATATTCAAAGTTGGGTCCGCCTCCTAAATTGCTAAAGAATATAAAATGGCATCTTCATCAGGATGCTTATAAAAACTCTTTCGTTTGCCGTCTTCTGTAAAACCAAAGGATTCGTAAAGGATACGAGCTCCTGTGTTACTTTCCCGCACATCCAGCTCTAACTTTTCGGCTCCTTTTTCTTTTGCCTGCTTAATGGCATCCGCAAGGAGCCAACTACCAATCTTCTTCCGACGAGCTTCAGGACTTACGGCAATTTGGGCAATTTCGGCGGTTTCCATCACGGTATAAATGCCATAAAAACCAAGTACCGTACCATCCATATCTTCGGCCACACGGAAAGTGGCTGTCTCTTTTGAAAGTTCTGCACGAAAACCATCTTCTGACCAAGCATCCGGCATAGAATCCGCATGGATTTTGGCAAGGGATTTTACGTGTTTTTCTTCCATATCCACAATGCGAAAACCTGGCAAATATTGATTTGCGCATTCGATTAAGGCATCGCGGGTTTTTTCATAAATTTCTAAGTTTCCACCATAGGGATCAGGAACACCAGAACCGAGCACCTGGATTTTTTCTCCAGGAAGCCCCAACATTAAGGTTAATATATCCTTATTACTCTGGGTCATGACAGCAATGATATCGGCCCAATTTACCATAGCTGGTGTGAGATGATGGGAACGATGGTTTGAAATATCAATGCCGATTTCTTTCA
>JAZUED010000242.1:0-4832 GCA_045640005.1 Candidatus Fimousia sp. | reverse complement strand
ACTTGATCAATCTTCTTACGCAATTTACTTTACGATAATTCCATGTAGAAATTTTAACGCCTGTTTTTTCTCCAGACGCATGAATCACCTGATTATTACCAATATAAATCCCTACATGTCCTACTCCAAGTTTGGAATTATAACAAATAAGATCTCCTGGTTTTCGATCTGCTTCTGCTACTGCAAAACCACATCCTCTCTGTGATTTTGAGCTATGTGGAAGTGAATAACCAAAATGCTTATACACCTGCTGTGTAAATCCAGAACAGTCAACACCTTTTGTAAGGCTAGCTCCGCCCCAGACATACTTAAGTCCAAGATACTTCTTTGCAAATGTAGCTACATCCTTGCCTTTTCCATCAGTAACATACGCATCTTTTGCAACTTTTTCTTTACTTAAGTAAGAAGTATACATATATCCTTCACCCTCAGCACAAACTACTTTTGTCCAGTCACCTTTTATACCAAGACAATTCATCTTTTCACCAGTATAGTAAGTTGCAATAATCTTACTCTTACCATCTGCTTTTTCGCGAACATTTAAGTCTGTACAGTCTACATACATAGTGTAAGTTTTTCCCTGATTCACTTTTTTTACTGTCGTCAAAGCTTCTTCATCAGAAGCTGCTGCTAATGCAATTTGATTATCCTGTGAAGTTGCTACATTCTGTGGTTTTTTCTTAACCAGATAAGAGCTATAAACATATGCTTTTTTGCCATTATATTTTACGATGGTCCAGTTGCCTTCTTTGCCGTAGCAAGTAACCTTATCACCAAGTACAAATTCTCCAATCACTTCTGCAGTCCCAGATGCTTTTTTACGAACACTTAAAAAGTCTGCTTTGACATAGCGCTTATAGGTTGAAGTTGTTGTTTCTGCAGTCGCAGCAGTTGTCGCTGCTTTTGCTGCTTTTTCTGAAACATTCGCCGGAATAGATACCTTTACTGTAATTGTTTTCTTTGTAGATGTTGCTTTTTTCGCTTTTACTTTCTTTAAGTATGTCTTATATACATACCCCTTTTTGCCTTCGAACTTGATTTTGATCCAGTTACCCTTTGTGCCGATGCAGGTCACCTGATCATCTTTTTTAAGCATGCCGATTTCTTTGGCATCGTTGGATGCATCTGCTCTAACTGTCAGATAAAATGCCTGCACTGCTCGGATGTCTGCTGCAGATACTTGCACAGCTGATCCAAATAAGAATATCATCAGGAGCAGTCCCATGGTCACCCCATATATCAATTTTTTACTTTCCACAAAAATGTAACTGTTCATCTTTTTTCTCTCTTTCAACAACTCTTTAATATAATCCGGTCTAAAATTCCCCTTCTACCCAGTGGGCGTTGGTACCTTCTTTTAAATAATCCACTACTTTGCTAAGCTCCTTCTCGGAAACACACATACTTTTCGGTAAAAGCATGGCATAAGTTGGTGTGCTATACACATAAAATGCACTACCTGTCTCATAGACAACTTTAACATCAGAAAGCTTCATCGTTCCGCTCTTCTTTGTATCATCCTGCTTCTCTACGATGGCTTCTTCCCCTAAGGTAAATGTTCCACTTCTGTTATAAGATAAGCGGCCTTTCTTGTTATTTGCATCTAAAGTCTTCTTGATTTTCTTCATCACACTGTCAAAACGCTTCACATACATGATGATACACACCGCGATTAGTACGATTGCTTCTAAAATAAGCAATTTGATCGGTGTCTTATAGATCATCAGCATCCCAATCAAAATGACAGAGAAGATTGGTCCCATCAAAAACTGTTTGCGAAGCTGTTTCTGACCAGCTTCTGATGTCATCAGATAATGTCGGTTAAATTCCAGATAATCCTGATCTGTCAGTTTATATTTCAATTCCATTGTCTTTCCTCCAGATTTCTCTCATTTCCTCACATAGCTCATCAAGCTGTTCCTGGGTCTTAATCGGACGATAATGTTCAAACAGACAGACTCCTTCATACTCGCCTTTCATGTAAATCATCATACCCTTTTTGCCGATATAGATGCTGTCATCTCCTTCAGCTTTTCCTGTCACATAAGTATTAAAATTCACTTGAAATGCATGAATATACTCTTCAATTTCATTTGTCGGAATACGAAATGGCGTTTCCATAAATCCAAGATTTTGTTTATATTCAGGAAATGCAACAAAATGTCCCTTTGTAGTAATTTGAAGTCTCATTCTTATCCTCCTAACAGCCCTATTCGTTATTATACCATTGTTTGATTGTTTTTGTACCTTTTTTATGGTACATTTTATATAGAATTAGTTAATTTTTTATGGAGGAACGAATTATGATTAGAAAAGCAGAAGACTGTAAAATCGAATTAAGAGAACACATGCGTGATGGCGACGGAACTGTACAGATTACACACTTTTCCACAGCTGAAGAATTAAATGAAAAAGGCCGTCTTTTCGGTAAAATCACATTAAATCCAGGATGCGGAATCGGATTCCACGTACACGAAACAGACAGCGAATTATTCTATATCATCAAAGGGACTGCAGAATACGACGACAACGGAACAAAAGTAACAGTTTCTGCAGGTGATGTAACCGTATGTCCAGCCGGAACAGGCCACAGCATCACAAATAAAACAGACGAAGTTGTAGAATTAGTTGCAGTCATTGTATATGCATAATGAATAAAAAAATCCCACACATTCCTGTGTGGGACTTTTTTATTCTAAATATTCACTATTTCTTCATCAGCATCTCTACTGCTGTTCCTAAAAGATTTGTGATAATTTCTTCTGTATCTGTTCCTTCACCTTTTAATATCTTCATTACTTCCTTCTTCTTTTCAGAAGTAGCAGCGCGGTAAAGCTCAACTAATTTCTTTTCATTCGCCGTTAATTTCATCGCGGTAGTGTTCGCACCAGACGATGTTGATGTGGAAGAACTTGTTGTACTTCCCTTTCCAAATCCTGCTGCTTCAAGAAGTGATTTCTGTGTAACTCCTGTAAGCTTAGCAATCATCTTCAACTGTTCCTGTGTGAGCATCTTTTCGCCACGTTCCGCCTTGCTAATATCCGGAGCTGTCAGACCAGGAATCTTACTTGCCAGATCAGCCTGTGTAAAACCTGCTTTTGTTCTTGCGTCCTTAATTAATGGACCTACTTTATTTGCACTCATCGTAACCTCCCGTCAAAATTAATCTAGTTGATTAATTTGTTGATACGTCTAGCTCTCTTTAAATGATCAACGATATTACGGACTTTGCTCATATTCGCTCTTTCAAGATCAGTACCTTCAAATTCCGCTTCTTCATTCCAAGCTTCTAAACGCTTGATATTAACAGTGTAACCTTTGTTTCTGATCAGGCCATTAAGTTCAAGTCCTCTTCTAGTCCCATCATGGGAAGGAACCTGAATGATTGTTGGCTTATAATTCATCTTAAAGCAAATGTCTTCGTAGCCAGGTACTTTTGTTAAAATGTGAAGATAAATATCATAATGCCAGAATACTTCCCCAAAACGTTCCGGTTCAAGCTTTCCTGTACCCTTTTCATCCTCTCCCTGATTTCTTTCTTCTGTCCAGAACTGTACGACATGCATATATACATCAATGACATCACTAAAAGCAAATACATGAGGATTGCGTTCACGGAAGGTAGCTTCCGGGCCTTCTACAACCACAAACTGTCTTTTGTCTTCATCATAAATAAACTGAATCGCATCTTCATATTTTTTGATGCCCCATGCCTTTGTTGGTTCAAAGGCTTTCAGTCTCTTTGCATTCAATTCTTCCGGTGAAATAGTTTCTACTACTTCTACTTTTTTCTTAGAAAAGATTCCCATGCTCGATCTCCTTTATTTTTGCAAATCATCTATCTTATATTTTATCATTTTTTCAGTGTTATGACAATTTTATCGAGGCAAAATCTTACAGCATTTCTTTCGCTTCATTTAAAGATTCTACATTTGCACCACCACGAAATTCCGGATCATTCTTCTGCACAAGGTCATCCTCCCAGCCACAAACCGGACAAATTTCGTAAGAACCATTTTCTTCGGTAAGTGTATGGCATCCACAGCATGGACATGCGAATTTTTCATACGCCTGATCATCAAAAAGAGCAAATGCTCCTTCGCAAGAACTTGCTACCGGACCTGGAATGACGCTCTTTCTCTGCTTTCCAAAATAGTCTTTATTAAATGTAATCGGATTTCCATCACGATCTTCAAATTTCTGTTCCGGTTCAAATGCCCAGCCTAATTTTTCTGTATCGATCATCTCGTTTTCGATATCTGACACCATGGCAAAAGCATTTGACGCAAAATACATCTTTTCATCCTCTTCCCATAAAGACCAGGTTGCTTTTTCATCCATCATAATGCCAGCTTCCTTGCTGCAAGGTGTGGCACCATTAAAGTATACATTTCCTTCATACCAAACTGGGAGATGATCGTAATAACGGTCACGGTCGATGCCGGATAATGGACGTGTTGCCGCAAAACGAGCCTTCCATTCTTCGAAGGTTGGGTATTTTTCGTAAGGAATTGTCCCGCAGATATACTGCTGTTCGCCGTTACTCTTTTCTACTGCATATGTTTCTAAGTCTTTTCGAATCTCCTGCTGTGCAAAAATATTGTTATAAAAACGAATATCGCCGTGGAGGAATGTCATGAAACCAGCGATTTTTGTATCATGTGGCACATGGTAAGGAGTGTAACGTGGAGATGGGAAATTCACTGTTCCATTATCAACACCCTTGCCAACACAGGTAAATGACCCTGCGATAAAGTTGTGCACGATAGCAACGCCCTGAGTAGGAATACGAAGAGCTGCCTTGGATAATAAAAAGTTGTTATCAATTAATG
>JAZUED010000241.1:0-4055 GCA_045640005.1 Candidatus Fimousia sp. | reverse complement strand
ACTAATCTAAATATATTACATTTATCATAATGCTAATTATAACAAATAAAGGGTAGCTTTCGCCACCCTTTATCATACTTATTATAGTAATAATAATTTTTGCATATGTAAAAATGCTATTTTACTTTAGTCTTCCTTTGCAACTTCCACTAAGGATTTTACTGCACCAGCCATACCCTGAATGTCGGATGGGATGATGATCTTGGTTGCTTTTCCATCTGCTGCCTTAGCAAATGCATCTAAGCTCTTTAACTGAATTACACTTGCATCTGCGCCTGCTTCTTTTAAGAACTTGATACCATCAGCTTCTGCCTGTTTGATAGAAAGGATTGCCTGAGCTTCCCCTTCTGCTTCTCTGATTTTTGCTTCTTTTGCAGCTTCAGCCTTAAGGATTGCAGCTGTCTTATCTGCTTCAGCTTCAAGAATCTTGGATTCTTTATGACCTTCTGCACGAAGAATTGCGGATTTCTTTTCCCCTTCTGCAATCAGGATCTGTTCACGACGTTCACGTTCTGCTTTCATCTGTTTTTCCATCGCATCCTGGATCGCACTTGGTGGAATGATGTTCTTTAATTCAACTCGATTAACTTTAATACCCCAAGGGTCAGTTGCTTCATCAAGAGTTGCTCTCATTTTTGTATTGATTGTTTCACGGGATGTTAAAGTTTCATCTAATTCTAAATCCCCGATGATGTTACGAAGTGTTGTAGCTGTTAAGTTTTCAATCGCCATGATTGGGCTTTCAACACCATATACAAAAAGCTTTGGATCTGTAATCTGATAGAATACAACGGTATCAATTCGCATTGTAACATTATCCTTTGTGATTACTGGCTGTGGTGCAAAGTCAACAACCTGTTCTTTTAATGTTACTTTTCTTGCAATTCGGTCAATAAATGGAACCTTCACATGAAGACCTGCTGTCCATGTTGAATTGTAAGTTCCTAAACGTTCAATTACGTATGTGTGTGCCTGTGGTACGATCTTTACACAGGAAGCTAAAATTAAGATGATAAAGATAATAAAAATGATAATTGGCATATTCTTTCCTCCTTAAAATATGATAGTAAAATTTTATATACGCTCAATCCTTTTCGGATTATATATTCTATTCAGATTTTAGTGCATCCTTGATCAATGCACCAACATCTGGAGTAGGTTTAGCTGGTTCAGCCTGTTCGGCTGGTTGTTCTGGAACTTCGATTTCGTCGGCAATCTCCGTTTCTTCCTGCTCTTCCATTTCAGTTATTTCTTCAACTTCCTCAACTACTTCGATGGTTTCAGCTATTTCTTCGATTTCTGTGAAGTCTTCATCTGGTTCAGTATCTAATTCATCGTCTGTTTCATCAACCAGTTCAAGATTCTGATCGGCATCTGTTTCATCAACCGGTTCAAGATCCTGATCTACTTCTTCATCCGCTTCATCGACTGGTTCAACAACTAATTTCACGCCCGAAATTTCAGTAATTACAACCTCTGTACCTTCTTCAATGATACTCTTTCCATCCGCTGGTTTTGCACCCCATTCAACATCACCAATAATAATCTTTCCTTGATTTTTTGTTGGATCTATGGTTTCAGCTACTGTCTGATGCTGTCCAACGAGTGCATCCACATTTGTTTTTTTCGTCTGTTCATTTACATAACGTACTGCGATCGGTCTCGTCATAATTAATAATACAACAGACACAATTGCAAATATAATGAGCTGGACGATTAATGGAAGTCCAATCTGTGCTGCAATGGCTGCCACAACTGCGCCGCCTGCAAACCAGATACATGTTAGTGTGATGGTGATCATCTCAAGCACACATAACACTGCTCCTGCTATGAGCCAATATACTGCCGTCATACAATCTCTCCTTCCTATAATCTCTGTCGCATCGCTTCATACATTAAAACGGTAGAAGCAATTGCTGCATTCAACGATTCTACTTTTCCATGCATTGGAATCTTAATATATCGTTCAGACATCTCACTAATTTCATCAGTAAGTCCGTTACCCTCATTGCCGATCAAAAATGCAGTTCCATCACGAAAATCGCTTTCGTAAACATTTTCCCCATCAAGACGAGCTGCATAAGAATGAATGTCGTAGTTTGGAAGTTCTTCCACAACTGCTTTCAGGTTCTCTACATACACAAATGGTACGCGGTAGATGGATCCCATTGTAGAACGGATTACCTTTGGATTATAAATATCTACCGTATCCTTACTCATAATGATTCCGGTCACTCCGGCACCTTCGCTGGTACGAATGATGGTTCCGAGATTTCCTGGATCCTGCAAGTTTTCAAGAAGAATCAAACAAGGATTTTCATCCATGGATAAGATATCCTTAAGTTTCCATTCCGGTTGTCTGATAATTGCTAATACACCTTGTGGTGTAACGGTGTCCGAAATTTCTTTAAAAATACTATCCGTAACTAATTCATATTCCATTCCTTTAAAAAGTTCACTGTGCTGGTTATAAAAATCAGCAGTCGCATATGCTTTTACTACACGGTCTGCCGGAGTTTCCATAAACATACGAATGCCTTCAATCAGAAATACCTTTTGTTTTTTGCGTTCACGAGCCTTTGTCTTCAGCTTTAACACGTTCTTGATCTGCTGATTGGCTTTGCTCTCTATCATAAGCATCCTCCTGCTTGTTTCTTGTTTTATTTATGTGACTATTATATCACACTTTGTCAAAAGTATTTATGAATTCTCTATTAAGATATATGGGGTTGGTAAGGATATTTTAGCGAAATAGATAGGGTTATTTTGCCACGCACTTGAGATATGTATTTAATCGAATATAAGTGAGTGATAAGAAAGATTTTTCTATTAATTTAAAGTTCGATCTTTTCTTTTGAAACAGGGATTTTTCTGAATATTGCTCTTATAATATTGTAAAAATTCAAAAGAGGTATAGCCTTATCGGATAATCCCTCTTTTGTATCAAATATTGTTGATAAGAGTATATAATATTATATCCTATACCACTTCTTATTACACAGGTGTCAATAAGAGGTACTATTATGAGTCAAAATGATCCTTATCTATGTAAATTCAGAGATTAGACATACTTAAAAGTCAGTTTTAACAGTATTCGACCACTCATTTTCTTATAAAAAACACAAATGAGGCAGCCTGTAAAAAAACATATACTCTTTTTAAAATTCAACACGAATAAGCGGTAGCGGAGAAATTTTTATCTACTCATTTCAAAATATTTTTTCATAAAAGAGAGTCTTAGGTAATAAACCACTGAAACCGCCTCGCAAAGTATGTATCACACACCATTCACACACACGGAGGATTTTAACATATAAAAAAGCAACAAAATAAGAAATGAAGTTTCCTATACTATAATAAAGGCCCCGCAAATTGCGGGGCCATCCTGGTATGAGTTTTATTGTTTTTTATAGTATAGATTATTAGTGGAAGTCACCAATTGTTCTTCCAAGGATATCTGCGATTTCAAGCTGATATTCATCGATGTCTTTTGTCATCTGTAATGCTTCCTGGATGTCAAGATCATAGTAAGCACCATCTTTGTAACCTACAACACGTTTGTTGCCGCCTCTTAATAATAAGTCAACAGCATATGCACCCATCATAGATGCATGGAAACGGTCAAGAGCTGTTGGGTTACCACCACGCTGCATGTGACCAAGAATTGTTGCACGAGTTTCGATACCTGTAGCTGCTTCAATTCTCTTAGCCATACCATAAGAATGACCAATACCTTCTGCATTAACGATTAAGTGATGTGTCTTACCTTTTGCACGAGATCTTAAAATATTGTCGATTACTTTTAATTCTGTCATTGGTAAGTTACCATCGAACTTTTCAGGGATTAAGATGTTTTCAGCGCCTGTTGCGATACCACACCATAATGCGATATAACCAGCATCACGACCCATAACTTCGATGATAGAACATCTTTCGTGAGACATAGATGTGTCTTTAATCTTATCGATTGCGTCCATAGCTGTGTTAACAGCTGTGTCGAAACCGATTGTGTATTCTGTACAAGCGATGTCTAAGTCGATTGTTCCAGGAACACC
>JAZUED010000240.1:0-3633 GCA_045640005.1 Candidatus Fimousia sp. | reverse complement strand
TTATAAGTATTAAGCTTCTTCTTTCTTAGCGCCAGCGATTGCTTTGATAGAAAGGGAGATCTTTCTGTCTTCTTTCTTGAAGTCAACAACTTTAGCTGTGATAGCATCGCCAACTTTTAATACGTCAGCTGGTTTTTCGATATGTTCTTTAGCGATCTGAGAAACATGAAGTAATGCATCTACACCAGGTGCTAACTCAACGAATGCACCAAAGTCTGTCATACGAGCAACTTTACCTGTTACGATGTTGCCTACTGCATATTTTTCAGCTGCTGCTAACCAAGGATTCTTTTCAGGGAATTTAAGGGATAATGCAATCTTTTCGCCCTGGATATCTTTGATTAATACTTCAACTTCTTCGCCAACTTTGAATACTTTTTTAGGATTTTCAACACGTCCCCAGCTCATTTCGGAGATATGTAATAAACCATCAGCACCACCTAAATCGATAAATGCACCAAAGTCTGTAACGTTTTTAACAACACCAGTTACTTTCATACCAGCTTCGATCTTAGCGAATAATTCAGCCTGTTTTTCTTTCTTAGCTGCTACTAATAACTGTTTTCTGTCACCAATGATTCTTCTCTTACGAGGGTTGAATTCAGAGATAACGAACTGGATTTCCTGACCAGCGTATTTCTTAAGATCTCTTTCATATGTATCAGAAACTAAGCTTGCTGGGATGAATACTCTGGATTCTTCAACAACAACACTTAAACCACCGTCTAATACCTGAGCTACAGTAGCTGTTAAAACTTCTTTGTTGTTGAATGCTTCTTCTAATCTCTTGTTACCACGTTCAGCTGCTAAACGTTTATATGTTAAAAGAACCTGACCTTCACCGTCGTTAACTTTTAATACTTTAGCTTCCATTGTTTCGCCTACTGCTACTTTAGTTGTAAGGTCTACGTTGGATTCGTTAGAGTATTCGTTACGGGAGATGATACCATCAGCTTTGTAGCCAATGTTTAAGATGATTTCATCTGGTTTAACGTCGATTACTGTACCTTCTACTACTTCTCCATTATGAATTGTCACTAAGCTTTCTTCTAATAACTGCTCAAAAGTTTTTTCTGTCATGCGAACATGAACCTCCTTGATAATATTCTTTGGGGTTGATGCCCCTGCTGTGATACCAATCTGCTTTGCCCCATGAAATTGCTCCACGTCCAAATCCTGAAGTGTCTGAATAAAATATGTGTTTGGACATTCTTTTTTGCTGATTTCGTATAGCTTCTGAGTATTTGAGCTGTTCTTACCGCCAATAACAATCATTGCGTCTGCTTCAGATGCGATCTTTCTCGCTTCTAACTGACGCTCTTCGGTAGCATTACAGATAGTATTGTAAGCATTAATATTATAGTCTTTTTTCTCAATAATTTCAACTAATTCTTGAAATTTCTTGTAATTAAATGTAGTTTGTGATACGATACAGAGTTTTTTGTCACGGTATGCTTCTAACTTCTCAATATCGTCCACAGATTCAATTGTTACACTCGGTGTTGGACACCATCCCATGATTCCGCGAACCTCTGGATGATTGCCATTACCAACGATTACAATCTGATTGCCCGCTTCGCCTTCTTTTGCAACGATGCGGTGGATCTTTCTTACAAACGGACAGGTTGCATCCACTAATTCAAGACCCTTTTCTTCGATGTAATCATAGATTTTTTTCTCAACACCGTGAGAACGGATGATCACGGTGCCTTCTTCTAATTTTAAAAGATCCTCTAAAGAATCTAAGCAGAAAATACCATTCTTTTCTAACTGAGAAACCACTTCTTCATTATGAATGAGCGGTCCGAATGTATATACATCTTTCTTGCCGGACTGGTCAAATGCCATGTCCACAGCGCGCTGTACACCAAAACAAAAGCCAGCTGTTTTTGCTAAAATAACTTCAGACATTTCCTTACCTCTTATTATTTTACTTTTTCAAACTCTGCCTTGATCGCCTCTACTACTTCATCAATATTCATATCAGAAGAATCTACTAATACAGCATCTTCAGCCTGTTTAAGTGGTGCGATTTCACGACTCATATCCTGCTTGTCACGAGTGATGATATCTTCTTCGATTTTTGCAAGATCACATTCCTGTCCTTTTGCAACTAATTCATCATAACGTCTCTTTGCACGTACTGCAGAAGAAGCAGTAAGATAAATCTTAAGATCCGCATTTGGAAGTACATTTGTTCCGATATCACGTCCATCCATTAAGATATCAGCTGTCTTAGCCATATCTCTCTGAAGGTCTAATAATGCTGCACGAACAGCTGGAATCGCAGATGTTTTAGAAGCCATGTTACCAACTTCTTCGTTACGGATAAATCCGGTAACATTTTCTCCGTTTAATAATACCTGCTGAGCACCATCTTCGTATGCAAGTGTTACCTTGATATTTGGACATTCTGCTGCAATTGCTTCTACGTCTGCTGGATCTGTTCCCTTACGTAAAAAATAAAGTGCGATGGAACGGTACATAGCACCTGTATCCACATAAATAAAGTTTAATTCCTTTGCAATTCTTTTTGCAATTGTGCTTTTTCCTGCGCCTGCTGGTCCGTCAATAGCAATACTATACATGAGTTTTTCCTCCTGATTCATATATTCACATGATTATATTTCGTAATTTATACAGTTCATACCTGCAAGATATCCGGTTGACCATGCAATCTGAAGGTTAAATCCTCCCGTAACTGCATCAAGATCAAGGACTTCTCCTGCAAAATATAAATTTTTCACTAATTTGGATTCCATGGTAGATGGATCCACTTCTTTTACATGAACACCACCCTGTGTGATAATGGCTTCATTGTATCCACGAAGCCCGGTCACAGTCATGGTAAATGCTTTGATCGTGTCTACAAGATGAAGTCGTTCTTCTCTTGTGATCACGTTCACTTTTTTGTCCGGGTCAATGCCGCTAAGCTCTATAATAACCGGAATCATCTTCTTTGGAAGAAGCTTATCAAGCACATTCTTAAACTGCTTGTTGCTGCCTTCCTCAAAATCGCGAAGAATACGGTGATCTAGCTGTTCCTTGGAAAGAGCCGGTTTTAAGTCAATAATCAGTGTTGCCGAAGCCTTCATAATCTTCCCGCCAATTCTTGCGCTGGCACTAATGATCGTCGGTCCACTCACCCCAAAATGAGTAAATAAAAGCTCTCCAAAATCTTCATAAAGCTTTTTCTTGCCCTGTTTTATCGTTACCTGAATATTTCTTAATGAAAGCCCCTGTAACCTGCGGCAAATGTCTCCTTCTGTCTCGAATGGTACGAGGGAAGGGCGGGTATCCTTAATAGTATGTCCTACGCCTTTTGCGAAACAATATCCATCTCCGGTTGATCCGGTTGAAGGATAGGAGATACCTCCAGTTGCCACAATAACCGCAGATGCGGGATAAAATCCTTTATCTGTTTTCACGCCAGTTGCTACCCCATCTTCTTCCTTGATGGACTTTACGGTAGTATTTAATCGGACATCCACGCCTAATCGTCTCATCTCTCTTGATAATGCAGAGATGACATCGGAAGACTTATCAGAAACCGGAAATACACGGTTTCCACGTTCTGTCTTTAACGGACAGCCAAGTTCCTCAAAAAAGTCCATGGCCATATCATTTGTAAAT
>JAZUED010000239.1:0-2928 GCA_045640005.1 Candidatus Fimousia sp. | reverse complement strand
CACCTCACGATACATTTATTGCTTCCCGTCTGATTTCTCACTCTTTACCATGTGAATATTTCATGGCACCAGAAGAAAAACTGACAAGCATTCTTACAAATGAATTAGTAGAAAATGTTCAGGAATTAATGACAAAAACTCGTTTCCGTTATTATCCTGTTATCAATATTAGAGATGGTAAATTTATCGGTTTTGCATCTCGTCGTCGTCTCTTAGATTACGAAAAGAGAAAAGTAATCTTAGTTGACCACAATGAAATTTCTCAGGCAGTTGATGGTATTGAACAGGGCGAAATCCTTGAAATCATTGACCATCATAAAATTGGTTCCCTTGAAACAATGGGACCAATCTACTTCCGTAACCAGCCTGTTGGATGTACAGGTACAATCGTTACAATGATGTACGATGAAAATGGAGTTGAAATCACAAAAGCTATGGCAGGTTTATTAGTATCTGCAATCCTTTCCGATACTTTAGTATTCCGCTCTCCAACATGTACACCACTTGATAAGATTACAGCAGAACGTCTTGCTAAGATTGCTGAAATCGATATCGAAACATATGCTATGGAAATGTTCAAAGCAGGATCTGACTTAAGCGGCAAAACTCCAAAAGAAATCTGCTTCCAGGATTTCAAGAAGTTCGCAGCTGGCGATGTAAACTTCGGTGCTGGTCAGGTTAACTCCATGAGCGCAGTTGAAGTAGAAGAAATCAAAGATATGTTATTACCACATCTTCCTGGTATTGCAGAAGAACAGGGCTTAGATCATATCTACATCATGATCACAAACATCTTAGAAGAAAGCACATTACTCATCATGGCTGGTGAAGGTGCAGAAGAAGTTGTTGAAGCTGGATTCAAGAGAGAAACTAAAGATGGTGCTAGCTACTTACCAGGTGTTGTTTCTCGTAAGAAACAGCTTATTCCAAGCTTATTATTAGCTTATCAGCAGGTATAAGAATTGGTTCAGTCGCGTTAAATCGCACATCAAAATTCTAAGAATAATTATAAACAAAAATGATACAGTGCTCATCAAAGTGTGTCTTTGGTGAGCACTTTTTCTTTGCTGTTTGATATGTGTATTTGTATGCTATAATATACTTGGAGTATAATGCAAATCAGAAACACAGGTGTAAGGTCATGTTATTGCAGCTTAAGGATGGACAATTTCATATTTCGGTAAGGCATCTCGTAGAGTTTGTTTTACGTTCTGGGGATTTGACAACTCAGCCAGGCAAGAAGTCCATTCTGACAGCGATGCAGGCGGGTGGAAGAATTCATCGAAAAATCCAGAAATCTATGGGTGTGGATTACCAGGAAGAGGTTTCTTTAAAACATGTTTTTCGTCAAGGAGATTACGAAGTAGTTTTAGACGGAAGAGCTGATGGCATCTACCCAAGAAAAGATGTCGTTACCATTGATGAAATCAAAGGGACATATAAAAAGTTAGAAAAAATCGAAGAAGCAGATCCGGTTCATATGGCGCAGGCAAAGTGCTATGCATACATGCATGCCATAGATCAGAGCCTTGAAAAGATTGGTGTGCAGATTACGTATTGTAATATGGATACTGAAGAAATCAAGCGATTTTATGAGGAGTATACCTTTGCAGAATTAGAAGAATGGATGGAAGAAATCAAGACGGCATTTTTTGTCTGGAGCGACTTTGTTTATCAGGCAAGGATTGTCCGTGATGATACGATCAGGCAGGTAACATTTCCTTATGAATACCGAAAAGGGCAGAAAAAGCTGACTGCAGCTGTTTATGGCGCGGTAAAAAACCGAGAAGTCATGTTTGTTCAGGCACCGACGGGAATTGGGAAAACATTGTCTACTATTTTTCCTTCTGTAAAATCAATGGAAGAGCAGAATATGGACAAGTTGTTTTATCTGACTGCCAAAACGATTACAAGAACGGCTGCCGAGGAAGCATTCTCCATTCTTCGAAATGGAGGCCTCAGGTTTTCAACCGTGACACTCACTGCAAAAGAAAAAATCTGTTTTCAGGAAGAAGTGGAGTGCAATCCATCTGCATGTCCTTATGCGAAAGGTCATTATGACCGCATCAATGAAGCGCTGTATGCCATTTTAGTGAATGAAACGGTCTATACTAGACAGGTGATTTCTGATTACGCCGAAAAATATCAGGTTTGTCCTTATGAGCTTAGTTTGGATGTGGCAAGCTTTAGTGATGGAATCATCTGTGATTATAATTATGTGTTTGATCCGAAGGTGGCCCTTAGAAGATTTTTCGGCGAAGGAAAGATTTTAGATTTTTATTATTTGGTAGATGAAGCACATAACTTGGTGGACCGTGCACGAACGATGTACAGTGCCACTCTTTACAAAGAAGATTTTCTGGCAATCAGAAAGATTCTTCCAGAGTGGGCAAAAAAATTAAAGAATGCGTGTGCAGCCTGCAATAAGCAGATGCTTGCCATAAAAAAAGAAGTAGATGGAGAAGGAACTCTTACGCAGACTGATTCTTTAGTCTATAGTTTGCTTCGCTTTGTCAGTCAGGCCGATGCTTATTTAGAAGAAAATCAGGAACAGAGCGAGGAGCGAAAAGCCCTGTTAGATTTATATTTTCAAGTACAGCATTATCTGAATATGTATGACACGATGGAAGATGGGTATGAGATGTATGCCAGAGAGTCAGATGGACGATTTATGTGTAAGTTATTCTGCATTGATCCATCCGACCAGCTAAGGGATTGTTTTGACTATGCAAGAGCAGCAGTCCTGTTTTCAGCTACGTTTTTACCGGTCAACTACTACAAAGAACTTTTAATCGGCGACCAGAAAACAAAAGCGATTTACGTGCCGTCCCCATTTGATCCAGACAAGCGCAAAATCATGATTGCAAATGATGTGACCAGCCGTTATAGTAGAAGAAATGCCTTTGAATACGAGAAGATTTTTTATTA
>JAZUED010000238.1:0-3498 GCA_045640005.1 Candidatus Fimousia sp. | reverse complement strand
ATTCCTACGTAAACTGTGTTATAATTCATTTGATGACCTCCCTTTGTATGCGGTAATCCCTGTTTATATTGTCTTGACAACTTTATTATACAGGTAAATCCACGTTGCTACAAAGTGGAGGTCATTACATATTGTCTATTTCAATGTATTAAGAAAGATATATGGTTTATTTGCTTAATGATTGGTTATACGAATCAGCAAGTATTTGCCCGTTATTTGCCTGCGTATAATCCGATGGAACCGATGTAACCTAAGATTACTCGTGGAATACCTGTTAAGAAACGAGAGTATAATACGGAAGGTACACCAACTTCTACTGTTTCAGGATCAGCTTCTGCTAAACCTAAACCTACAGGAACGAAGTCACAAGCACACTGTGTGTTGATTGCGAATAAAGCTGGTAAGGAAAGAGATGGATCAATGTTACCTTTACCAATTTCAACACCGATTAATGTACCAACGATCTGAGCGATTACAGCACCAGGTCCTAATAAACAGCTTAAGAATGGGATGGAACAGATGAAACCTAAGATTAATAAACCAATGATGTTACCACATAATGGCTGTAATAACTTAGCGAACCAGTCACCAAATCCGGAACCCTGGATAATACCAATTAATAAGGATACGAATCCCATGAATGGAATGATTGTGTTGATACATGTCTGAACAGCTTCTTTAGCAGCTGTGTTGAATGTAGCTACGACTTTACCTGCACCCATACCGATTTTCTGGATGAAGCTGGATTTTGCCTGTGTACCCATTGTTTCGGATACTTTTTTATCTGCGGAATATTTGAATTCTCTTTCTTCTTTTGGTTCTTCAGCTTTTGCTTCAGAGATTGGAGCAGCAGAACCATCTGCTGGCTGGATCTGTGCATTTGTTACACCAGATACATAGATGTCTTCTGTGATGTATTTTGCTAAAGGACCGGATTTTCCTACAGGGTTGATATTGATTGTAGGAATTCTCTTCTGTGGGTAGATACCACAACGTAATGTACCGCCACAGTCGATGATGCATAAGAATACTTCTTCATCAGGTACAGCTGTTTTGAAACCATTTACGGATTCACAACCTGTTAATTCAATGATTTTTGCTGCGATATCTGGTTCTGCACCACCTGCTGTGATGTAGATTAATTTATTTTTCTTGCCTTCAGGTTTAACAGTTAATGGACCACCAAAACCGCCGTTTCCTTTTGTGATAGTAATAGCTCTATAATCTGCCATAAGTTTTTCCTCCTAATTTCAATCTTACTGCCTACTGTGGCATTTCGTTGCTTAATTCGATTCCCTGCTGCTTCATAACGATCTTTGTTGTGAAATCTGTAGCCCAACCGGACATGAAGTTAGCGATGAAACCAACTAACATATAACGAAGACCTAATTCTGTCATATCTAAACCTAATGTCTGGATACCAGATGCAATACCTAAGTAAATGAAGATTTCACCTGGGTTAATGTGGTTGAAGATACCACTGTTTGTGTGGCAGTGATAAGATGCTGCTGCATAGTAAGAAGGTTTCATTCTTTCTGGTAAGAATTTACCCATGGAAAGTGCCATTGGGTTACCTAACATAAATGCTGCTAAGAATGGTAAGATACCATATGCTAAAATTACGTTACCGGAACAAACTTTAGCGAATTTATTGATTCTTTCCTGGCCGATTAAAGCGATGATAGAGTTCATTAAGATTAAGAGTAATAATACTTTAGGTACGATACCTGTTACCCAACCGATAAATGTAGCTGCTCCTACATCAAATAATCCCATAAAACCAGATGCTAACTTAATTACGATGTTCATAAAATTCTCCTTTCAATTCAGGCTTGTTTACGGGAAGTTCCGTAAATCACTCCACCAACCTTCTGGATGGCACCAGTGATTAGACCCGGTCTTTCCTTCACTTCGCCTCCACTCATAATAATGATGTAGCTCTTAGAAGCGTCTAAGGATGCACGTCTTAATGGGACCGGAAGTCCTTTACAGTCTTCTTCAGTGATCGCCCCTACGTCGTGGCCGTTGAAGAAATCCCAGTCTTTAAATTTTGCCAGCATGGTAAATCCTTTCATGTAAGCACTGTCGATGATGATTCCATCCTGATCGATCGCAAACATTACGATACATCCCGCATAGAAAAATCCTCGTGATTTACCAATTGCAACCCTGCCTTGTCGGCGGAGTCTGCCGTAACAAATGTTGAAACTCTTCATTTGATACATCTGAAATAAAAATTGTAAACAACTTGCGAATAGGAAACCTATTGCAACAATCCAAAAGTACGTCATCTTTTTCTCTCCTTCTAAATGCTACTTTTTTAATGTTGGTGATTAACCTCTTGTTTTACCACCTGCTACGTTGATTGTAACACCATGTACATAAGAAGAACGTTCGCTTGCAAGATATACACACATATCAGCAACTTCGGATAATTTACCGGAACGTCCTAATGGTGTTGTAGATGTTTTTGCATAACCTGCTCTTAAGTCATCAACAGTGATGCCTCTTGTGTAAGCAAGTGCAGATTCGTAAGCAATAGTACGAAGACCAGTTGCTTCCATGATACCAGGTGCAACGCCAACTACACGTACGCCCTGTTTACCAAGTTCTTTTGCCCAGGATCTTGTTAAGGATACAACAGCTGCTTTTGTTGCTGCGTATACGCTCTGTCCTTCAGAACCTTCAAGACCACTTTCAGAAGCCATGTTGATGATTACGCCAGATCCCTGGTTTACTAATACACGACCTACTGCCTGAGCACATAAAAATACTCCCTTTAAGTTAACTGCACAAACTTTATCCCATACAGCTTCGTCTAATTCGTACTGACCTTTAGGATCTTTAGGGTCTACTAAAAGACGAGGGATGTTGATACCAGCGTTGTTAACTAAAGCGTCAACAGTGCCAAATGTTTCGCATGCTTTTGCAACCATTGCTTCAACATTTTCTGCATCACAAACGTTTGTCTGGAAATAAAGCATTTTGCCAGGTGCGTCTTCCATTTCTGGAGCCTGTGGAGCCATATCAGCGATCACTACGTTTGCACCAACGTTTAAGAATCCCTGAGATACAGCTTTACCAATACCGGAAGCACCACCTGTAACAACTACAGTTTTTCCTTCAAGATTTAACCAAGATTCACTCATTTTTCATCCTCCTTGTTTTTTTGATGTCTTGTTTTTACTAGGTTGACTTCATTATAGAAAGAGGGTGAAAAAAGTTTAATATCGACAATTTCTGCTCTATAGAAAAGCCTTAAATTGATTTACTACCATTCTAAAGTATGGAAAAAGAGTGAATTGATACAGGTTTTTTCTTTTGAAAAGAAAATCAGTGAATGAATTAAAGATATATTACCATATTAAAAGAACAAAAAAATGAAATCAAATGCTTGGAAAATGACGGAAATATGAATGAAACATGAATGAAATCGGTCAAAAACGTTCAAAAACTAAATAAGACAATATAAATGACTGAATATGAACGAAAACAATC
>JAZUED010000237.1:0-3501 GCA_045640005.1 Candidatus Fimousia sp. | reverse complement strand
CAATGTTTTTAACAGCTTCTGGCATTGGAGTATCCATCTTCCAACGTCCACCAACTGCTTCTTCATAAGTTTTTCCTGCAGATCTTGGAGATGCTGCTAATGTTGTTACTTCATACCAAGGATGATTTTCTAATAATGCAATAAATCTCTGACCAACCATACCAGTTGCGCCAAGAATACCAACTTTTAATTTCTGTTCCATAATTTAAAATTCTCCAAATATAATAATTACTTAATTACTCTGATCTTCATTACGTCACGTACATGCTGAAGGACGTCAATTACTTCTTTAGAAGGTGCTGGATTTGTATCAAGGATTGTATAAGCATAGTCACCACGAGATTTATTTGTCATGTTTTCGATGTTCATACCACCTGCACCAACTAATGTTGTGAAATGAGATAAGATATTTGCACGGTTTTTGTGAATGATACAAAGTCTTCCTGCAGACTGACAGACACCCATATCACAGTTTGGTAAGTTTACGGAATTGATGATGTTACCATTCTCCATGTATTCTACAATCTGATCAACAGCCATGATTGCACAGTTATCTTCAGATTCTTCAGTAGAAGCACCTAAATGAGGAATTGCTACAACTTTAGGATTAGCTGCTACGATTGGATCTGGGAAGTCAGTTACATAACGACCAACTTTACCAGCATCTAATGCTTCACAGATATCCTGGCTGTCTACAAGACCACCACGAGCGAAGTTTAAGATTTTTACATCGTCCTTCATCATAGCGATTGTATCTTTGTTGATCATGCCTCTTGTGGAATCTAATAATGGTAAATGCATTGTGATGTAATCACATTCTCTGTAAATATCTTCTACGTTCTGAATTCTTCTAACATGAGAAGATAACTGCCATGCAGATTTTACAGAAAGATATGGGTCATAACCATATACTTTCATACCTAAATCAAGTGCCATGTTAGCAACTAATACACCGATTGCACCAAGACCAACAACACCTAATTTTTTACCTTTGATTTCGTTACCGGCAAATAATTTTTTCTTCTTTTCAACCGTTTTAGCAAGGTTCGGATCGTCAACATTTTCCTTAGACCAGTTAGCACCGCCAATGATATCACGGGATGCAAGTAAAAGACCTGCATTTACAAGTTCTTTTACACCGTTCGCATTCGCACCAGGAGTGTTGAATACTACGATACCTTTTTTTGCATATTCGTCTGTTGGAATGTTGTTAAAACCTGCACCAGCTCTTGCTACTGCTAAAAGGTTTTTAGGAATTTCCATATCGTGCATAGAAGCGGAGCGAACTAAAATCGCATCTGCTTCTGCTGCATTGTCTGTAAGCTGGAAATTGTCTGTTAAGTTATCAAGACCAATCTGAGCGATTGGGTTTAAACAATTTACTTTATACATTTTATTTCTATCCTCTATATGGATTTTCATTAAGCGTTTGCTTTTTCGAATTCTGTCATGAATTCTACTAATTTTTCAACGCCTTCGATTGGCATAGCGTTGTAGATACTTGCACGCATACCACCTACAGATCTGTGTCCCTTAAGGTTTAAGAAACCTGCTTCTGTAGCTTCTTTTACAAATTTAGCATCTAAATCTTTGTCGCCTGTAACAAATGGTACGTTCATTAAGGAACGGGATGCTGGTTCAACAGTACCTTTGAATAACTTGCTGTTGTCTAAGAAATCGTAAAGGATTTTTGCTTTCTTTTCGTTGATTTCTTTCATTGCATCTAAACCACCCATCTTTTTGAGCCATTTGAATACTTTACCACAGATGTAGATTGTGTAGCATGGTGGTGTGTTGTACATAGATCCTGCGTCAGCCTGTGTTTTCCACTGTAACATAGTAGGTACGGATTCTGGAAGATCATCTCTGATTAAGTCTTCACGAATGATTGCAACTACTACGCCTGCTGGTCCAACGTTCTTCTGAACGCCAAAGTAGATTACACCGAAATCTTCTACATTAACTGGTTCAGAAAGGATGCAGGAAGACATATCTGCAACTAATACTTTGCCTTTTGTATTTGGTACTTCTGGGAATTTTGTACCATAAATTGTGTTGTTATAACATACGTATACATAGTCTGCATCTTCAGAAATTGGAAGATCAGAGCAGTCTGGGATGTAAGAGAATGTCTTATCTTCGGAAGAAGCGATTTTGTTTGCTTTACCGAATTTCTGAGCTTCTTTCCAAGCTTTCTTAGCCCAGACACCTGTTACGATGTAATCACCAACACCGTTTTTCATTAAGTTTAATGGCACTGCAGCAAACTGCTGATGTGCTCCACCCTGTAAAAATAATACTTTGTAGTTATCAGGGATATTCATAAGATCACGAAGATCCGCTTCAGCTTCATCGATAATGTTCTGGAACATAGCAGAGCGGTGAGACATCTCCATTACGGACATACCACATCCTCTGTAGTCTAACATCTCGTCAGCTGCTTCCTGTAATACTTCCTCTGGTAATACAGCTGGTCCTGCGGAAAAATTATATACTCTTCCCATGATTATTTAGTTTCCTCCATTTTTTTATTTATTTCTAATATTTTATCTATTTGTCTAAGTCCTCTTCGGTAAATGCATCTGCGATCGCACCACCTGGAGAAACCATAGGCCATACTTTTTCATCGCTGTCGATGTGACAGTCGATTACATAAGGTTTACCGGAAGCTAATGCTTCGGCAAATACTTCTTCAAATTCTTCGATTGTGTATACATGCTTCGCATCTACGCCAAATCCATTCGCAATTTTTACAAAATCGATGCCATCCTTAAGTGTTGTATAAGAATAGCGTTCTGCATAAAAGAGATTCTGCCACTGACGAACCATACCAAGTACCTGGTTATCAATAACCACCTGAATAACAGGGATCTGATAACGATGAGCGGTAGCAAGTTCGTTGATATTCATACGGAAACACCCGTCACCGGCAATATTGATTACAGTTTTTTCTGGACAACCCATCTTCGCACCCATAGATGCACCTAATCCATAACCCATGGTGCCAAGACCACCGGAGGATAAGAATTTACGAGGTTTGTCATATTTATAAAACTGTGCTGCCCACATCTGGTGCTGTCCAACTTCTGTTGTAATTACAGCATCGCCCATAGTCATTTCATAGATTTTTTCAACAACCTGTGGGCCAGATAACATATCTGTTTTATATGTTAAAGGATAAGTATCCTTTAATTCCTGAATATGAGAAATCCATTCTGCATGATTCTGCTGTTTCATTCTTCTGTTTAAGATAGTAAGAACAGCTTTTACATCACCGATGATGCTTGCATCAATCATGATGTTTTTATTGATTTCAGCAGGATCGATATCAATCTGTAAGATTTTCGCATTCTTAGCGAATTTGTCCGGATTACCAAATACACGGTCAGAGAAACGTGCGCCAATTGTGATTAAAAGGTCACTTTCTGTTACACCTAAGTTAGATGTCTTTGTACCGTGCATACCAATCATACCAGTATAATTTGGTATTGTTCCGTCTAA
>JAZUED010000236.1:0-1586 GCA_045640005.1 Candidatus Fimousia sp. | reverse complement strand
GTTACCTTTGTAAAGCTTGAATTTAACTTCACCTGTTACATATTTCTGTGTAGATTCTGTAAATGCGATCATAGCTTCGTTAACTGGTGTGAACCATTTACCTTCGTATACTGTCTGAGCCATACGGTTTCCGATGTCTTTCTTAAGATCCATTGTAGCACGGTCAAGAACTAATTCTTCTAACTGTTTGTGTGCTTCCATAAGTATTGTTCCACCTGGTGTTTCATATACACCACGGGATTTCATACCTACTACACGGTTTTCTACGATATCGCAGATACCAATACCATGTTTACCACCAAGTTCATTTAACTTTGTGATGATGTCCGATACTTTCATAGCTTCGCCATTGATTGTCTTAGGTACACCAGCTTCAAATGTCATGGTTACATATTCGCCTTCATCTGGAGCATTCTCTGGGGATACACCTAAAACTAATAAGTGATCGTAGTTTGGTTCCTGGGAAGGATCTTCAAGTTCAAGACCTTCGTGGGAGATGTGCCATAAGTTACGGTCACGGGAGTAGCTCTGGTCTGTGGAGAATGGAAGGTCGATTCCGTGTGCTTTACAGTAATCGATTTCTGCCTGACGGGAATCCATGTTCCAACGGTCATCACGCCATGGAGCGATTACTTTGATGTCTGGAGCTAAAGCTTTGATACCTAATTCGAAACGAATCTGGTCATTACCTTTACCTGTAGCACCATGACAGATAGCAACAGCACCTTCTTTACGAGCTACGTCAACTAAAGCTTTTGTGATTACTGGACGAGCCATAGCTGTTCCTAATAAGTATTTGTTTTCGTATACTGCACCAGCCTGTACGCAAGGCATAATGAAGTTTTCAGCAAAATCATCAACTACGTCTTCAATATATAATTTAGTAGCTCCGGAAATCTGAGCTCTTTCATCTAAACCATCTAATTCTTCACCCTGTCCACAGTCTACGCAGCAGCAAACTACGTCATATCCGTAAACTTCTTTTAACCAAGGGATAACTGCTGTAGTATCTAATCCGCCTGAGTATGCTAATACAACTTTTTCTTTTGCCATTTGATCTATTCCTCCTGAATATGAATATATAAAAATTATTTTCTTTATTAATGGGCGCAAATGAACACCGCTGATTTATAATATACGGCAATTATACGGAAGATGCAAGCATTTTTTCGGTTTTTTTTCGCTTTTTATGTATAAATAATTGAATACGATGCATAAATATACATAAAAAGTTGAAATATGAACTAAAGTATTGCATAATGAAAAAAAGAGTTGTATAATTATGAAACGTTAGAAGAAGTTTAGTATTAAACACATTTATATAGAGGAGATTGATAAAGATGATTATAATCGAAGGCGGAGTTACAGCTCCAAAAGGTTTTAAAGCAGCAGGTCTTCGCGCAGGCGTAAAACCAACTGCAACAAAAAAAGATATGGCATTGATCGTCAGTGAATGTGATGCAGTCTGTGCAGGAACATTTACATTAAATAAAGTAAAAGCCGCTCCTGTAAAATGGGATAAGGCAATCGTTGATACAAGAGAAACTGTAAGAGCAATGGTTGCAAACAGTGGTGTTGCCAATGCT
>JAZUED010000235.1:0-7539 GCA_045640005.1 Candidatus Fimousia sp. | reverse complement strand
ATAAGGCAGTGATACCTCTTATTCTCGCTATAATTTAAAATGAGTATATGCTTTTTTTCAGACTACCTCTTTTGGGATTTCTTTATAATAAATGAGTGTATATAAAACATAAAACCTGGCTATAAGGGGATATATTAGCCTCAATTCACAAATAATTCGTAAGTTTGAGTATTGTTTGAACTGAAGTAGTACCGCTTCTCGGAATAATTCATTAGAAAGAGGTATAGGATAAAATTTTGTATACTCTTTTGGTAATAATTAGTTTGAAAGAGGATTAATCAATTAAAGCAATACCTCTTTTGAATTTTTACAATATTATAAGAGCACATAGTAAGGCAAAACCAGACTATAAGAGCATGTATCAGTGCAATACAAGCTATAAAAAGAGCCTGTATCGGGTTGATATTAGACTACAAATCAATTATTTCTCCACAAATGGCCAAAATCCACCCTATCTCTTACATCTTCCACTTGATTTTCGTACGATGAGCTTTGGATCATATTCCATTCGAGTGGTAAATGTACTTTCGCTGGCGTTTTTTCGGCTCTGGATCTTTCGATCGATGATATCGACGGCCTGATGCCCTTTGCTGATCGTGGAATGCTCGATTGTAGTAAGCGCAATCTGAGGCATTGCAGAAAGCGGGAGATTATCGAAACCACATACAGAGTAATCATTTGGAATACGATAGCCTAAATCACTTATTGCGGCCATGATGCCGTAAGCAGTTGTATCGTTATAGCCGATAAAAGCAGTGGATTCTGAATGATTTTCAATGGCCTGAACTGCCAGTCGATAACCATTCTCATATTCCTGCTGCTGAGAAGGAAGCAGACGATAGTTGGTTTTTGACAAGGAAAGCAGTTCTAAATTCTCTTCCGCAATTCCATGGTCTGCTAATGCATTGCGAAGCCCCTGAATACGAAAATCTCTATTCATGCGGTTGACAGAATGCGGAGACGCAATAAATGTGATATGAGTATGGCCGAGTTCGATCAAATGCTCTCCGAGCATGTAAGCAGGCCAGATGTTATTTAATTCTACGCAGTCGAAACGACAGTTTGACGGATTATCCCCGATTAATACACAAGGCATCTCGTGGGAAAGTTTATTCGCAACGCCCATTTTGGCAGGAGAACTTAAGAAAATGATTCCGGCAAGATCGAAACGTTCTAAAAGATCTAGATATTCTGCTTCAAGACTGTCATCTCTAAGAGTTGTTGTTACAAAAGTCGTGTATCCCTTTTCTTTTGCTCGCGTTGTAATCGCGTGGGAGAGCTGGTTATAATAAGTGTTTGTATAACTTGGAGAGATGATTACGATGGTGGAAGAAAGATTGTGGTCTTTTTTCTTCACACCCGCCTTGGGTTTTTGATAACCAAGCTTTTTGGCAGCATCTTCTACGATGTTAACAGTTTCCGGACTAAAAGAGACACCCTGTTTTTTGCTTAAGACCATGGATACCGTGGACTGAGAAAGTCCGGTGTATTCGGCAATGTCTCTGGTTGTGATTTTATTTCGTTTTCCCATAGATATATCCTCTTCCCTATTCTTCAACCACTTTTCTCTTCGGATTTGAAGTGGTAGAATTGCAACAAAAAATTTTTTGATTTATTTTGATTAATAACGATTATTAATCAAAATTATTGTTTGATTAATTTGATTATATATAACAAATCCCTTTGTATCAAGGTTTTTGGAAAATGTCATCAAAAAATACAGACAAAAAATTGATATTTATTTATTAATCAAAATTATGATTAATTAAAAATTCACTGAAAATGGCTAAAATAAGCCATTTGTGACGTTTGACAATGTAATAAATATATGGTTATATAAATACATAGTAACTAACAATGATACAAGAGACGGGCTCTTGTTAGAGAAACATTCCCCCAAATGTTTTAAGTTATACTAAATTATTATAAAAGAAGGAGATTTATAATGAGCGTTATTACATTTATTTGTGCAGGTCAGATGAACTCTGCAATTACTTTTCCAGCTTTTGAAAATGGCCACGAAGTTAGATTAGTAGGTTCCCCACTTGATGCAGACATCATCACAGGCTTAAAGAAAGACAATTTCCACATCACATTAAAAAGAACATTACATGATGGAATCAAATATTACTACTATGAAGAATTAGCAGAAGCTTTAGTAGGCGCTGACTTAATCTTAGGTGGTGTTTCTTCCTTCGGTTTAGATTGGTTCTGTGACGAAATCCTTCCAGTTATCCCAGAAGAAGTACCTTTATTAACAGTAACAAAAGGTATGGTTGATTTAGATGACGGTACATTAGTACCTTACCCAACAATCTTCGCTGAAAGACAGCCAGAAGGCAAAAACATCAACTTCAACGCTATCGGTGGTCCATGTACATCTTACGAATTAGCAGATCATGATGACTCTCACGTAGCATTCTGTGGTAAATCCATGGAAACATTAGAATGGATCAGAGAACAGTTAGAAACAGATTACTATCACATTTCCTTATCTACAGACGTTGTAGGTGTTGAATGTGCAGTAGCTATGAAGAACGCTTACGCTTTAGCAGTTACTTTAGCAGTAGGTTTAGCTGAAAAACGTGATGGCAAGATCGGTGCTGTTCATTACAACTCTCAGGCAGCTTTATTTGGCCAGAGTATTAAAGAAATGACACAGTTACTTGAACTCATCAACGGTGGCCCAGAAAACATCGTTCACGGTGGTGGTGACTTATTCGTAACAGTATTCGGTGGTAGAACACGTAGAATCGGTACATTACTTGGCCGTGGTCTTACATTCCAGGAAGCTATGGATGAACTTGCAGGCGTAACACTTGAATCTATCGTTATCGCTACAAGAACAGCTCGTGCAGTTCGTAAATTAGCTGAAAGAGGCGTTGTATCCTTAGATGATTATCCATTATTAATGCATGTAGATGCAATCATCAACGAAGGCGCTGAAGTTAATATTCCTTGGAAGAAATTCAGAATGTATGTAAAATAATCAACAGGATTATTCGCATAGATTAAATAAGCTCCCAAAATATCATTAATATAATGAGTTTCACTTAGCGAAAGAGGCAGACATTGCGGGTCTGCCTCTTTTGCTTTTTAATATACGAAGAAATTGCTTTTCAATTTCTTCGTATATTAAAAGCACTCCGTGAGGGCGGGTGGTCCGGGGGACCACGAAAGAGCCGACCGAAGTGGAACGTAGAGCGGCACATCTCGCATAGTTTACACTTTGCACTATAAATGCTATAATATAGTTTACTTTAGTGTGGCAAATTATATTTTTATGCAGCGAATGGAGTATTCTTGTGAATAAATTCAGTACAAATAGAAATAGTTTTAATCTGTATATCTACATACCGGCGATTATGAGCGCGATCATGGCGATTCTTTCTGCCGTAATGCTGACAATTAGTGTTCGTGCTGCGTTCCTTTGTGCGCTTGTAACGGTTGCATTTATCGCAATCAGTTTCTATGGGCATCTGGTTCTTAAAAAAGATATCATGAAAGACATTCTTGAATACGGCATGGACATGGATGTTGTTCAGAAGAAAACAGTTAAGAATCTTCCGATACCATATGCAATGACCGACCAGACAGGGTTTATCGTGTGGCACAACGAAGCATTTGCTAAAATAGCAGGACCGAATATCAAGAAGATGAATATGATCAATGATATTTTCCCGGATTTCGGTAAAAAGGTGATGGATACAGAGGTTGACCGTGAAAGCAGACAGGTTCAGGTGAAATCTAAGATTAACGATAAGACGAATGATCTTCTTACGGAAACTTACCGTGTTGAAATCAGAAGAGTTCGTCTCCAGGATACGGTTACGGATGAGGATGGAGAATTTACAAAAGAAGAGCTTCGCCGCATCAACGATGAGAATGCAATGTTAATCTTCTATTTCTTTGACGAAACTATCGTTCGAAGATTCCGTCGCCAGATTGATAATCAGAAACTGGTTGCCGGACTCATCTATATCGATAACTATGAAGAGGTTCTTGAAAAATCAGATGGGGTTAAGCATTCCATGCTTACAACCTTAGTAGATCGTCGAATCAATAAGACAATCAATAACTTAGATGGTATTGTTAAGAAGATTGAAAAAGATAAATATATGATCTTCTTTCAGCAGAAATATTTACAGAAGCTCATTGAAACTAAATTTACGATATTAGATGACATCAAACATATCAACGTAGGGAATGAGATGGCGATGACATTAAGTATTGCCATTGCAGCAGGCTGTGAAAGTTACGCGGAAGCTTATGAAAATGCAAGCCAGATGATGGATTTAGCACTTGGGCGAGGCGGTGACCAGGCGGTTGTAAAAAATGGAGAAGATGTTTCCTATTACGGTGGTAAATCTCAGGCGGTAGAAAAGAATACTCGTGTAAAGGCAAGGGTAAAGGCTCACGCTCTGACAGAAATTATGGAATCACGCGAACGCATTTTCATTATGGGGCATAAAATCCCGGATACAGATAGTGTGGGCGCTGCAATCGGTATTTACCGTATGGCTAAGAGTCTTGGCAAGCAGGTACACATCGTTTTAGATGAAGAAAGTGTTTCTGTAAGACAGATGCTTGCGAAAGTGAAAGCGGACAAAGATTATGATTCGGAAATGTTTATTGGAAGTGAGAGAGCGCTTTCTCAGGCAAAAGATAAAGAATGTCTCCTCATTATGGTTGACGTAAACCGACCAAGTTATACAGAGTGTCCGGAACTTGTGAAGAAGCTTCGCAGTGTGGTTGTTATTGACCATCACAGACAGATGCAGGATACCATTAAGCATGCAACACTTTCTTATATTGAACCTTATGCATCCTCAGCATGCGAACTTGTTGCTGAGATTTTACAATATGTAAAGACAAAACCGAAATTACGTCCGGTTGAAGCGGATGCCATGTATTCCGGTATATTAATTGATACGAATAACTTTGTTGTACAGACCGGTGTAAGAACCTTTGAAGCGGCAGCATTTTTACGTCGAAGTGGTGCAGATGTAACCCGTGTACGTAAGATTTTCCGTGATGATTTAGAAACTTACCAGCTTCGTGCGAGAGCGGTAGGCAATTCGATTTTATTTGAACGTTTCTATGCAATCAGCACTTTAAATGGCAATGGAGTTGATTCACCATCTGTTTTAGGTGCTCAGGTTGCAAATGAAATGTTAGACATTGAAGGTATTCGTGCCTCCTTTGTACTGACTTTAGTAGGCGACACAGTATTTGTCAGCGCGCGTTCCATTGATGAAGTCAATGTAGCAGTAATTATGGAAAAATTAGGCGGTGGCGGCCATATGACAGTGGCTGGTGCTCAGCTGAAGAATAGAACACTTTCCCAGGCAAGGGAAGAACTTCAAAACTTATTATTAAGAATGAAACAAGAAGGAGAATTATAGAAATGAAAGTTATTTTATTTGAAGACGTTAAAAATGTAGGTAAAAAAGATGATGTAGTTGAATTAAAAGACGGCTACGCAAGAAATGTCATCATCAAAAAAGGATTAGGTGTAGAAGCTACTCCTAAAGCAATGAATGATTTAAGAGTAAAGAAGAAAAAAGAAGAAAAGCTGGCGGCTGAAAAATTAGCAGATGCACAGGCTTTAAAGGCTGAAGTTGAAACAAAAGAATTAGTGATTGCTATGAAACTTGGAAACAACGGCAAAACATTTGGCTCTGTATCTACAAAAGAAGTGGCTGCAGAAGCAAAAAAACAGCTTGGTTTTGATTTAGATAAGAAGAAAATGGTCGTAGAACCAATCAAAACATTAGGTGTACACAATGTAACATTAAAATTACACCCACAGGTAACAGCAAACTTAAAGGTTAAAGTAGTAGAAAAATAATGGACGAAGCATTTATCAAAAAAGTACAACCGAATAGCCCGGAAGCAGAAAAATCCGTAGTTGGTGCCATGCTGATGGATCGTGATGCGATTATTGAAGTGGCGGATGCACTGACACCACAGGATTTTTACCAGAATTCCAATGGTGTTTTGTTTGAGGCGATGATTGAGCTTTACAAAGAAGGTAAGCCGGTAGATCTGGTCACTCTTCAGAATAAACTGAAGGAAAAACAGGTGCCGGAATCTGTTCAAAGCTTAGATTATATTCGTGAGTTAGTGGAGACGGTTCCTACTTCTGCGAATGCGAAGCAGTATGCGAAAATCGTAAAGGAAAAGGCTGTTCTTCGTAATCTGATCAAGGTCAGTGAAAAAATCACAGCGGATTGTTATCTTGGCAAGGATGAATTCTCGAATATTTTAGAGGGAACAGAAAAAGAAGTGTTCCATCTGCTTCAAAATGCCAGTGGTAGAGAAGATTTTGTGCCGATTCGAGATGTTGTTATGAGCACATTAGATCAGATTGAAGAGGCTTCCAGAAATAAAGGTAAGGTTACCGGAATTCCGACTGGATTTACGGATCTTGACTATAAACTGACTGGACTTCATCCATCTCAGCTGTTGATTGTAGCAGCTCGTCCTGCCATGGGAAAAACGGCGTTTGTATTAAATATTGCTCAGTACGTGGCATGTAATAAGAAGATTCCGACCGCAATTTTCAGTTTGGAAATGTCTAAGGAACAGCTTGTGCAGCGTCTGATGTCCATGGAATCTATGATTGATTCTCAGCTCATTCGTACAGGTGAATTAGAGGATCAGGACTGGGAAAGATTAATGGAAAGTGCAGCAGTAATTGGGCATTCTCCACTTATTATCGATGATACTCCTGGTCTTAACATCGCAGAACTTCGTTCGAAATGTCGTAGATATAAACAGTCTCAGAACATTGGACTTGTCATTATTGACTACCTTCAGTTAATGGCGGGTAATGGAAGAACGGAATCTCGTCAGCAGGAAATTTCTGAGATTTCCCGTTCGCTAAAGGCGTTAGCGCGTGAGATTGATGCGCCGATTATTGCACTTTCTCAGTTAAACCGTGCTGTAGATAGCCGTGCGGATCACAAGCCGGTTTTATCTGACCTTCGTGAATCTGGTTCCATTGAACAGGATGCAGACGTAATCATGTTCATTTACCGAGATGATTACTACAATGAAGAAACAGAAAAGAAAAATTTAGCTGAAATTATCGTGGCGAAGCAAAGAGCCGGTGCAACCGGAAGTATTGAGCTTGCCTGGTTAGGACAGTATACAAAATTTGCAAATAAAGAAAGGACTCAGTATTAAACTGAGTCCTTTTCGTTTTTTGAGATTTTGAAACTTTAAATATTTCGATTCTTTCGAAATTAAGCTTCCTTGGAAGCTAAGTATTCATTTAAGTTTGCAAGTAAACCATCTGCATCAATGCCGTGAACGAATGCTGCTTCTTCAAGTGTTTCACCCTGAGAAGAAGGACATCCAACACAACCCATACCAGATGCCATTAATACGTAAGCGAGATCTCTATCTACGTTAAGGATATCTGCGATGATCATATCTTTTGTGATTTTTGCCATGATGGGGCACCTCCTATATTTAAAATTCTTTAAATTATGTACGTTTCTACAAAGCACAATCATTATAATACGATTATAT
>JAZUED010000234.1:0-5666 GCA_045640005.1 Candidatus Fimousia sp. | reverse complement strand
ATCTATTAAGATTTTCTAAAGCTTTTCTAAAGACTTTTGTTTCATCTGCTTCAAAAACTGATCTTTTAAAGCATTGCTTCTCTTTAAATTATCAATCTGCTTCTTTAAATCTGCAATATATTCTCTGGTGACCTTTACACCACCACGAACAACTAAATCTTCATGCCCATCAATATCTTCTAACCACTGTTCCACAGAACGTTCTCTTAAATTTTCAAATGTGTGGTCATCCTGTCCAAAAAACATACAAATCCTCCTGTTTTTATTCTATTCAAAAAAGTCTTAATCTAATCATATCACAAAGAAGTATCTCAACGGAAAATTATGACAAATCTCTTAAAAAAATATGATGATTTCGTCATGACCTTGTCGCACCTTGGATTTTCATGTATAGTGAAAGAAGCATTTATCCCAAACATCAGGGATAGTCACATAAACAATACTCATAATAAATATTATAGAAAATAACAAAACAGAGAGAGGAATACCGCATATGAAAAAACTTTTCAAGTCCAAGGTATTTACTGCCCTGGTCGTTTTATTGTTACTGCTTGCCATAGCATATGGAGCTGTTACCGGCTATTATTATTCCCATTATATGCATAACACAAAGATTTTAGGCATCGACGTTTCCGAAAAAAATGTTACTTACGTTTCCGATAAACTTCAGGAACGACTTGATGATAGCAGCGTGAACATAACATTTGCCGATGGGAAAACAGAAAAACTCGACGGAACAGAGATGGAGCTTACCTTAAATCAGTTAGAAACCGAAAAAGAGCTTCGAAAAGTATTATCCAAACAGAGAGCTTACCTCTGGCCAAAATATTTCTTTGAAGAAGAATCCTATGAAGTAAATATTTTATCTGACGACTCCATTAAAGAAATCGATTATGCAGTAAAGCATTTAGAACACAATACGGATAAATACGAAAAACCGGCTGAAGATGCAAAGGTTATCTACGATAAAGAAAAGAATAAATTCTCTATTGAAAAAGAAAAGCTTGGAACTGTCATTGATGACGAAAAATTATTTACCATCGTAGAAAGCGCATTTCTTACAGAAACCAAAGCTGTTGCTTTAAAAGATAACGAGGGCTACGTGCCACCACAGATTTATTCCACAGATGAAAAGCTCAATAAGCTCATGAATGCAGCAAACGAACACTGTGCGGTTAACCTGACCTACCAAACCATCGATGGTGACTATACAATCGATGGATCTGAAGTAATCAACTGGCTTACTTACGACGAAGAAAAGCAGGATTATATTAAAGACGATAAAGTATTCAAAAAGAACGTTACAGAGTTCGTAAAAGGCAAATTAGAGCCTTCTATGGACACAGTCGGAAGAAAACGTACTTTCAAATCTGGTAATGGCAAGATGAAAACCGTTGGCGGAGGTAATTTCGGAAGTACGCTTCATTCTAAAGATGAGATCAAGGCGTTATTAAAAGCAATCGAGGAAAAGAAAACCGGTATTGCAAAACCGAATGTAACCGGTTATCAAAAATCCACAGAAAATGGTGGTTTAGGCGATACATTTGTTGAAGTTGATATGAGCGCTCAGAAGCTTTACTATCACTACAAAGGCAAAGTGGTTCTAACCTCTAATGTCGTAACCGGTCTTTACTCTAATCCGGAAAGACGTACTCCTGGCGGAGTTTACTACGTATATTTCAAACAGCGTGACCGCGTGCTTACCGGCTCTAAAAATGAATACCACACTCTGGTACATTACTGGATGGCATTTAATATGGGAATCGGTCTTCACGATGCTTACTGGAGAGGTTCCTTTGGTGGCAATGTGTTCCGTACTAATGGAAGTCATGGTTGCGTAAACCTTCCATCAAGCGTTGCAAAAGCCCTCTATTATGGAAATGGTTCCTACGAAGGCGTACATGAAGGCACACCGGTAGTCTGCTATTATTAACAATTTCATTTTACGAACAACAAATAGTACAGAGGATTTCCACTTTGCAGAAATTTTCTGTACTATTTTTAATGTCCCTGAAAATAACCCTCAAAAATATCTCATAAAAAAGGAGAAACACATGAACAATCTATCCAACATTCCATTTCTTCCTCACGGAAGAAGTCGTGCCATCAATGCAGATCCGCATCAAAAAAGCGTCCGATGCAGGCGGATTCTCTTAAGAATCCTTCCTGCTTCGAACGCTTTTTTAATGTTTATTTTATGTTATTTAGTAAATAAAGTTCCTAATAATCCTCTTCCTAAGCTTGCGCCTAAGTTTCCGCCTAATTTCTTACCGAATTTACCACCAACAGTACCACCGATTGCATTGCCAACTTCACGTCCAACAGTACCTGCTGCTGTCTGAGCAACCCCTTTTGCTGCACGTTTTCTAGCTTCTGCGGCTTTGTCTTTTTCTCTCTGTGCAGCTGCTGCTTCTTTTTCTTTCTGTTTTGCAAGTGCTGCTGCTTCACGTTCTGCCTGTCTAGCTGCTGCAGCCGCATCTCTTTCTGCCTGTCTTGCTGCCGCTGCTTCTTCTTTTGCACGAAGTTTTGCTGCTTCCGCTTCTTCACGAAGTCTTTCTGCTTCTTCCTGATCAGCAACTGCTTTTCTCTGGAAAAATTCATAAGCAGAATCACGGTCAACCATTTCCGCATACTTAAATGCTAAGGAATTGCTTTCAATTTCTGCTGCTCTTACTTCATCTGTGATTGGCCCCATTAAGCTCTGTGGAGGAAGGATTTTAGCCTTCTGAACCATCGCTGGAGATCCATCTGGTTCTAAGAAGGATACGATTGCTTCCCCGATTCCAAGTTCCTGAATAACTTCCTGAGTATCAAATTCAGGGTTTGGGCGGAAGGAATCAGCTGCTGCCTTAACGGATTTCATATCATTTGGTGTATAAGCATGAAGTGCATGCTGAATCTTGTTACCAAGCTGAGATAATACGCCATCCGGAATATCTCTAGGTGTCTGAGTGATGAAGTATACACCAACACCTTTGGAACGGATTAATTTTACAACCTGTTCAATCTTCTGTAATAACACCTTTGGAGCATCACTGAATAAGAGATGTGCTTCATCAAAGAAGAATACCATCTTAGGTTTTTCTAAATCACCAGCTTCAGGTAATACTTCAAATAATTCGGAAAGCATCCAGAGCATGAATGTAGAATACATCTTTGGATTGTTGATCAAGCTTTCGGAATCTAAAATATTGATCATACCTTTGCCATTGAAGTCTGTACGGAACCAGTCTTTGATATCAAGAGCAGGTTCACCAAAGAATTTATCTCCGCCGGCACTGTCAATTGCAACTAAGTTTCTCTGAATAACATTAATGGAAGCTTTAGACATATTACCATAAGCTGCACTGTAAGTTTTGTTATTTTCAGAAACATAATTTAACATTGCACGTAAGTCTTTTGTATCAATCAAGAGTAAGTCTTCGTCATCTGCAATCTTAAATACGATAGAAAGGATGTCTTCCTGTCCCTGTGTAAGACCCATAAGACGAGCAAGAAGTGTTGGACCCATCTCTGTAATAGTAGTTCTAAGTGGAAGACCTTTTTCTCCCCAGATATCCCAGTAAGTAGTTGGGAAGGATTTATAAGAAAATCCAAGATCTGCAAGACCAAATTTTGTAATACGTTTCTGCATATCTTCAGAATCCACACCTGGTTTGCACATACCTGCAAGGTCGCCTTTTACGTCTGCTAAAAATACAGGAACACCAATATCACTAAATGATTCCGCCAAAACCTTTAATGTAATAGTCTTACCAGTACCAGTTGCTCCTGCGATTAAGCCATGTCTGTTTGCCATCTTAGGGAGGATACAAATAGGTTCATCCCCATTTTTTGCTACTAAAATCTTTCCGTCGCTATACATCTTCTTCTCCTTTTATTTTAATGTTTCAGTCCAGTATTCCTGGCCATATTGATCTACAAAACGATAATTTACAACCACACTGTCACCAACTTCTGTATTGGAAATGGACATCTCACCGGTTACAGTCATCTGTTCGCCTAAGTAATGGCTGCTCTTTAATTTTCCATTATAGGAATAATAATCACATAAGAAATCAAGCTTATCGCCTTTATTTAATGCGATGGATGGTTTTGCCACTGCATCTGTTTCACCATTTGCATAAACATTTGCCGCACCTGCGATATAACCTTCAGGATTTTCATCATCAAATACTAAAATAAGGTTTACTCGTGTTCCATTAAGCTTCGCTGGTACATAACCAGTAATTGTATAATGATCATCATCCTCTTCGATTGTTCCCGTATGATAATAAGCGACTGGCTGTCCGTTAATGGAAATCCATGTGTTGTCGGTTGCACCGATCAAATCGCCTTTTTTATTAAATTCAAATACATTGTCACGTCCTAAATCAATGTATCCTTCACCATCATCAAAGAACATATTAAGTTCTAAGTCAGCAACCTGTTCCCACTGATCTTCTTCTAAGGAAATAACCTGATTGCCATCTTTATCTTCGCTCCATGTAAGAGCGGATGCATCAAACTGATTTTCTTCAATATATTTTGCAAGTTCGTCTGCATCTAAATCATTGTCTGTAGCAAATGCCATTCTACCGTTAGAATATCCGCTTGTTCCGGAAGTAAGCAGACTCTGTAAAACCTGATTGATCAATTCTGCTTCCATGCTTCCAGAGGAAGAGGAAGATCCACCAGAAAGACTCTGCCCGATTAAACTTCCAAACAGATTTCCTGCAGATGTATTGCCGCCATTAGAATATCCGCCACCCTGATATGTCTGAGTCTGTGTCTGTGGATTACCAGCAGATGCAACTGCCTGACCAGATGCCTGAACGGTTGCATAGTTCTTGATACATCTAGTGTAATCATCATCCATATCAATGGCATTGTATGTCTGAACTGCACGGTCTACAGTACTGATTTTCTTAGATGGGAAGTATACAGAAAGACCGTACGCATTTGTCATGTTACTTGCTGTATTGTTATATTTTACGGCACCCTTTAAGGCTTTTGCTAAAGCTTTACCTGCATCAGTACCCATGTTGCCGGCAAAATCTGCTAAATCAACCTGATCGATTCTCTGGCTTTCTGCAAATTCTCTTGCTGTGCTTCGAGCTCTGGATACCTTCTGATATTCGCTGTCTTTGATCATGGAAGTGGTATCTTTTGCCCATGCACTTAACTTAGAAGGTACAGTATTTGAAATTTCCGCTAAGTCTGTTACAGATAAAGTTGTCTTCTGGCCCGGACACTTCTGTGCACATTTGCTTACGAAATCGTCGCAAATGCGTTTGCCAATGGATAAGGTATCCATGGATGGATCTTTTCCATATTCAGTCAGCCAGTCTGTATAATACCAGCCGATACCTGGTTCTGTTTCTTCAGATGCAACCATGTAATCTGCATAATTGCTAAGTGTAAGAGCAGTTTCTGTTGTTGCCATTAAACAAGCATCAAAACCGATAAAGTCAAACTTCATCTTGGCATCATTTAACGCTTTCTGAATGCCAGCTAAATTCATGGCACCTGCTCTCTGATCCTTCTGGTCATAACCGTAACCAGTTACAGATCCACCGCCGTGATCCCATAATATCAGGTCATTACGGTTTGCCGGGAAATTCTTCTTACAATACTTGATAAATTCTGTTAAGGTAGCAGGATTTGTCATCGTCTTATTGCCACAG
>JAZUED010000233.1:0-4474 GCA_045640005.1 Candidatus Fimousia sp. | reverse complement strand
ATCTTTTAAATCTTGCAATCGCATCCGCTAATACAATTTCATATGTATTACCGATATGTGGTTTACCAGATGTATAGGCAATCGCTGTTGTAATATAATAAGGTGTTTTTGCCATTTATCTATATCCTCCATTGATAATTTTCTTCATAAGTATCTTTTATTATATAACAATTGTAGTCGTAAGGTCAATATATCACTCTTGATTGAAGTTCGTCCTTTTACGAATCATTTTATTTCTTGACATGCGTCAAGTTTTATAATATATATAAGGTATGAGGTGACAAACTATGGCTAAAATAATAAAAGAACTACAAGATTTAAGATATTTAGAATGGTCTAAAATCAGACATTCTTCTGGTACTGCCGGATCATTTTTAAAATCCTACGAAATCATAAATGGAAGAAAAAAATATTATAAATTATCAGACTATGATCGAATGAAAGGCATTGTTGGTCACGAATGTATCAATGAAATAATCGTAGATCGACTGTTAACAATGTTGAATATCGAACATCTCGAGTACGAATTGATACATGCATTAATTGAGGTCAACGGTCACGAATATGAAACTTATTTATGTGCATCCTGGGATTTTAAAGATGTGCATGAAAGCAAAATCGCATTAGACACCTATTATGAGATGGAGTGTGAGCACAAAGAAGAACCTCTTGAATTCTGTGCCAGAATGGGATGGCAGGAATACATTTATCCTATGCTCATTCTTGATTATCTTATTATAAACAGAGACCGACATGGAGCAAACATCGAATTATTACGAAACAGAAAAAATAAAAGTATCCGTCTTGCTCCATTATTTGACCATGGACTATCACTTGCTTTTAGCTGTCACAATGAAATTTCATTGCAAAAATTTGATCCTTTATTAGATAGAAGAATCCAATGCTTTGTTGGAAGTAATTCTTGCAGAGATAACCTCTCACTGATACCAAAAGAACATTTATTAGAATTACCTGTATTTGATGAACATATCAAGAATTATCTATTTGAGAATTTGGATGATATTATTTCAGATTCATTCATTTCTGTCATTTGGAATATATTATGTAGAAGGGCTGAAGAATATGAAAATATTTGTTTTAAAAAATGATTACGTTGATCGTGATATTCTGGCATATATTTTTTACTATACAAAGAAAAAAGAATGGTATATCGAACTGGCAGATGATGTAGATGAATGGGATCTTCCTTTTATCCTCGAACACTTTGCGAGACATGGTCAAAAGACTATTGATGCTTATTGGTCCAGAGAATTTGTTCGTGCCCGCATTGTGCCAACAGACCGCCAGAATTTAGGAACAATACTAAAAGACAATCACTTAGACGAATATGACGAATTCCAGTTATTTACTATTGCTGATGGTCGTTGTTCCCAGGATGAATGTTATATTGAGCGAATTACTATCGCGAGCCTGCCTTCTTATATCAAAGAACGACAGCATTTGTCCATTACTTCTACAACAATAACCGATGATGGTCTGATGATTACTTTAAAGAATGATGATGTATATCATATATCCTTAGAAAAAATTACAAAAGATTATGAATGGATGAAACGAATATTATTTTATGCGGATCGTCTTCATTCTATTCATGCAGACTGCTCTGGAAAATATATCGTATGGCAAGATCATCGATCCCTACCTATTGATTATATTCTTCATCACGGTACAAAACTTCCAATTTCAGCGACAGTATTAAAGAACTTTGCATCAAATGCAATTATCTCCACTACTGAGGCAACCGAACTTCTTAATTGTTCCAGACAAAATCTCAACGATTTAGTAAAGCGAGGTCGCTTAAATCCCGTTGCCATCAAAAGCCCAACTACGTTATACTATAAGGAGGATATCATATCTTTATCATATGATATTTAGAG
The DNA here is from genome assembly GCA_045640005.1 of Candidatus Fimousia sp. Lineage (GTDB taxonomy): Bacteria > Bacillota > Clostridia > Lachnospirales > Lachnospiraceae > Fimousia. The sequence continues at coordinate 2,576 of JAZUED010000233.1, read as the reverse complement.
TTTAAAAAGAGTATAGGAGAAAAATATAATGATCACCCCACCAAAACATATTAACTATCCAGAAAAGACTATGTTCGGATTTGTAGAAGACATGGGACGGGAACATCCAAAGCTTCCTGCCTATGAATTTTTTAATAAGAAGACAAATTATAAAACCTTTGTAGATAAAATACTGACTGCTGCAAGAGCATTTACCGCTCAGGGGATTGGACTTGGCGACCGTGTCACCATCTGTATGCCAAATGTACCCCAGGCGCTTGTCTGCTTCTACGCACTTGATCGTATCGGTGCTGTTGCAAATATGATCCATCCATTATCTGCGCGTGATGAAATCGTATTTTATTTAAATATTTCCAAAAGTAAGATGATTCTTACCGTAGACATGTTCTGCGATAAAGTGGAAGAAGCCATTGAGCTTGCGGATCATTCAGTTACACTTTTAGTTGCCCGTATGCAGGAAGAATTGCCTTTCCCATTAAACATTGGATATGAAGTAAAAGAAGGTCGTAAATATAAAACCTTCCCAAGAAAAAACAATCTTGATCAGATTGCATGGAAGGACTTCTTAAAACACGGAACCGACAACGTAAAACTCCCTGAAGTACCATTTGACAAGAACAGAACGGCTGTTATTTTATACAGTGGTGGAACGAGTGGCACACCAAAGGGAATCTGCCTTTCTGACTGGAACATGAATGCGACCGCACTTCAGGCTCGCTGGACAGTACTTCCTGACCGTGAATTAGCTGGTCTTTCCATGCTTAGCTGCATGCCTTGCTTCCACGGTTTTGGTCTGGCACTGAACCTTCATCTGATTTTAGGTCATGGAGGCTGCTGCATCCTTATGCCAACTTTCAATTTGAAAAATTATGCAGAAATGCTCATTAAAAAGCATCCTAATTTCATCGCCGGCGTACCTACTATTTTTGAAGCACTCACTCATCTGGATACTTTAGACAATTTGAAGATGGATTTCTTAATGGGAGTATTTTGTGGAGGCGACTCACTTTCTGTAGAATTAAAGAAGAAGGTAGACGCATTTCTTGCAGATCACGGCGCAACTGTTCAAGTTCGCGAAGGTTACGGCCTTACCGAATGCGTAACAGCCAGCTGCTTAACACCGGCAGATACTTATAAAGAAAACAGCATCGGCGTCGCATTCCCTGATACCGATTATGCAATTGTTCAGCCTGGTACTGACGAAGTACTTCCTTATGGAGAAGAAGGGGAAATCATCTTAACCGGACCTTCTCTTATGCTTGGTTATCTCGATAATCCAGAAGAAACGGCCAATACTCTTCGTGTTCTTCCTGACGGACGTACCTGGTTATATACTGGAGACCTTGGTTCCATGGATGAAGATGGATTTGTCTACTTTAAGCAGCGTATCAAGCGAATGATCATCACCAATGGTTACAATGTTTATCCTGGCCAGGTGGAAAATGCAATTGACAGCTGTCCGGAAGTTTCCTATAGCTGTGTGATCGGAGTTGATGATGAAAAACGTATGAAACGTGTCAAAGCTTATATCGTTCTTCGCGATGGATTTACCGGAGATGATGAGATGAAGGATCGTATCATGAAACAGCTGAAAAAACAGGTTGCCAGATACGCACTTCCTCGTGAAATTGTGTTCCGTGATGAACTTCCAAAGACTTTAGTTGGAAAAGTAGCTTATCGTAAACTCGAAGAGGAAAATTTGTAGGAGTATATATGGATATGAAAAAACAAAAGAGAAGCTGGGGCGATCGTCGTGATGGTCGCTGGGTAAAAGACGTTCCTGGTCTGCAGACAATTATGGCACACCTTATGCCAAACCGTGCCGACTGTGAAGTATATCTTCACGAAACCTTAGATATCACAGATTTATTAACATTTATGGAAGCAAAAAATGTTGGCGTCGATAAAGATGAGAAGATGACTTTATTTCACTGTATCGTTACCATGGTTGCGCGTATGATCAAAGAAAGACCTTTGATGAACCGATTTGTTCAGGGTGGCCGTACTTACGAACGCTATGACATTACATTAAGCTTTGTATGTAAGCGTCGTTTTACCGATCACGCAGAAGAAGCATTGATGGTTCTTACTGCAAAAGATGACGATACTGTAGATTCCATCAGTAAGCGTATCGTAGGAGACGTTCGTGAAACAAGAAAGAGTGAAACTTCTACAGGCGGAATTGATCAGGTTTTAGATACATTTGCAAAAATTCCACGATTTTTGTTAATTCCAATCGTAAAGATCATTCGTATTTTAGATTTCTGGGGTAAAGTACCTGCTGCTTTATCTGACGGAGATCCAAACTACACATCCGTATTACTCAGTAACTTAGGAAGTATCAAATGTCCTTCCGTTTATCACCATCTGAATAACTATGGTACAAACAGTGTCATGATCACAATCGGTACCATGAGAAAAGAAGAAGTTGTCATGCCAGATGGCACCACACAGATACGTGATGTAGTAGATATCGGAGCAACACTTGATGAACGAATCGGTGATGGCTTCTACTTCGCACGAAGCTTAAAACTGATCAAACACATTTGTGCTCATCCAGAACTGTTAGATAAACC
>JAZUED010000232.1:0-4739 GCA_045640005.1 Candidatus Fimousia sp. | reverse complement strand
CCTTGGCTCACAGAACGACATGGCTACGATCCGACTTCTCATAACCACTTTGCCATGATCCATTACAAATAAGCGATCCGCTTCCACGACTTCTTCCATCTTATGGGTAATTAAGATGATCGTGATTCCTTTTTCATGATTTAAACGATGTACTGTTTTAATTACATCTTGTCGCCCTTTTGGATCAAGCATAGCTGTTGGCTCATCTAAAATAATGCAGTCTGGTTCCATGGCAAGAATCCCTGCAATGGCAACTCTTTGCTTCTGTCCACCAGACAGATGGTTCGGTGATGACATACGGTAGGCTGTCATACCAACTTCTTCTAAACAGGTCGCAACGCGTTCCCAGATTTCTTCCGTTGGCACACCAATATTTTCCGGTCCAAATGCGACATCTTCTTCTACAATATTAGCTACAATCTGATTATCCGGATTCTGTAATACAATACCTGCACTCTGTCTGATATTCCAGATATCTTCTTCATTCTGGGTATCCATACCCTTTACATATACCGTTCCTTCTGCAGGCATTAGCAGCCCATTGATATGCTTTGCAAGAGAAGATTTCCCAGATCCATTATGCCCTAAAACTGCAATAAACTGTCCTTTTTCTACTTCTAAATCAACGCCTGCAATCGCTTCAATTGTTTCTATTTCTTTACCATCATCATCTTTTCTCACATAGCGATGAATCAAGTCCTGAATTTTGATTATTTTCATTTTCTAACTCCTCATATTCCGAGCGATTATCAAACATTAGTATAACATAATTTAATTGAATAAAAAAGGTCGTGGATTTCTCCACGACCATATATGATCATAAATCAGATTACAGACTAGATAAGTTCAAGAATAACTTCCATAGCTGCGTCACCTTTACGCTGACCAATCTTAACGATTCTTGTGTAACCACCGTTACGTCCAGCGTATCTTGTGCCGTATTCATCAAAGATTTTAGCTGTTAAATCAACTTTAGCACCTTCAACTGTTACAGGGTAAAGAACTTTTAACATCTGACGACGAGCATGTAAACGAGAAGGCATATCTTTTTTGATTTCCTTTTCTACTGTTTCGTATACAGTAACTTTCTTACCATCTACTACTTCTTTTACTCTCTTGCCTTCAGCATCTTTTTTAGCTACTTTAGCCTGAACTGTAACTGTTTCGTAGTTATCTTTTTCTTTTACGCCTAAAGCGATTAAGTGTTCAGCGATTTTACGTACTTCTTTAGCTCTAGCTTCTGTTGTACGGATTTTGCCGTTAGCGATTAAAGCTGTTGCCTGTCCACGTAATAATGCCATTCTGTCCTGAGCTTTTCTGCCTAATTTTCTGTATTTTGCCATTGTAATTGACCTCCTAAATAGTGTTTTTCGCCATGCTTACTTCATCCTTCAGCTTAAGCGGGTCTAATATTGTTTCTTATTCTTCACTGGAATTTAAGGATAATCCTAATTCCTTTAATTTTGCTAAAACTTCTTCTAATGATTTACGTCCTAAGTTACGAACTTTCATCATGTCTTCTGGAGTTTTATTTGTTAATTCTTCAACTGTGTTGATACCAGCTCTCTTTAAGCAGTTATAGGAACGAACAGATAATTCTAATTCATCAATGTTCATTTCTAATACTTTTTCTTTTTCATCATCTTCTTTTTCGATCATTACTTCTGCAGATTTTGCATTTTCAGAAAGATCTACGAAGAGATTTAAGTGTTCGCAAAGTACTTTTGCTGCTAAACTAACTGCTTCGTCTGGAGATAATGTACCGTTAGAGAATACTTCTAATGTTAATTTATCATAGTCAGTAATCTGACCAACACGTGTGTTTTCAACAGATAAGTTAACACGTTCTACTGGTGTATAGATTGCATCTACAGCGATTTCATCGATAGAAGCATCTTCTCTCTTAGATTTATCAGCACCAACATATCCACGACCATTTGTAATAGTCAGTTCCATGTCTAAACGGCTGTCAGCACCACCACTTAATGTAGCGATTACTAAATCTGGGTTTAAAATTTCGATATCACTATCAACATTAATGTCCCCTGCTGTTACCACACCTTCGCCAGAAAATTCGATAAATGCTGTCTTTGGTTCATTAGAGGAGCTATTGTTTTTGATTGCAAGTTCTTTGATGTTCATGATAATTTCAGTAACATCTTCCTTAACTCCAGGAATAGAACTAAATTCATGTAAAACACCTTTGATCTTTACAGCACTTACAGCAGTTCCAGGTAAAGAAGATAACATAATTCTTCTTAAGGAATTACCTAAAGTTGTACCATAACCTCTTTCTAATGGTTCTACAGCGAAACATCCATATTTGTTGTCTTCAGAAATTTCAACAATCTCAATTCTTGGTTTTTCAAATTCTAACATTGAGCCCTCCTTGCGGGTGTTAAGTGTTTGAGGGTGCATACGCAAAATGCCAGGATTTCCCTGGTATTTTCGCATTATATTTAAGGCATGAATGGAGAAGCTTATATAAAGCCTCTCCGAATGCATACACTTTAATATTTAAATTATTATTTAGAATATAATTCGACGATAAGTGTTTCGTTTACAGGTACGTCGATTTCATCTCTTGTAGGTAATTCTTTTACGATACCTTTAAGATTTTCCTGATCAGCTTCTAACCAAGCTGGAACCATACGTCCACCTGTTACTTCGATGATATCTTTATATCTCTGAGATCCTTTTTTGTTTTCAGCGATTTCGATTACATCACCTGGTTTAACCTGGTAAGATGGAATGTTAACGATTTTGCCGTTAACTGTAATATGTTTGTGGTCAACGATCTGTCTAGCTTCTTTACGTGTTCTACCGTAACCTAAACGGAATACAACGTTGTCTAATCTTAATTCTAATAATGTCATTAAGTTAGGACCTGTTAAACCACGCATTCTTTCAGCTCTTGCATAGTAGTTTCTGAAAGGTTTTTCTAATACACCGTAGATGAATTTAGCTTTCTGTTTTTCACGAAGCTGTAAACCATATTCGGATAATTTTCTTCCTCTACGAGCCTGTCTATTAGATTTTTTATCAATTCCTAAATATACTGGGTCTAATGCTAAAGATCTACATCTTTTTAAGACTGGAGTTCTATCTACTGCCATTTTATGTCAAACCTCCTAATTAAACTCGACGACGTTTTGGTGGACGACAGCCGTTGTGTGGAACTGGGGTAACATCTGTGATAGATAATACATCTAAGCCAGTTGCCTGAAGAGCACGGATTGCTGCTTCACGACCTGAACCTGGTCCTTTTACAAATACGTCTACTGTTTTTAAACCATGAACTAATGCTGCTTTTGTTGCAGTTTCAGCTGCCATCTGAGCTGCATATGGTGTGGATTTTCTAGAACCTCTGAATCCTAAACCACCTGCACTTGCCCAAGAAAGAGCATTACCAGCTGCATCAGTTAATGTTACGATTGTATTGTTAAAAGATGACTGGATATGTGCCTGTCCGTGCTGGACATTCTTTTTAACACGTTTTTTAGTCACTTTTTTTGTAACTTTCTTTGCCATTAACCTAATCCTCCTATAGGTATCAAAAATTAAAACAACTATCTATAATTATTTTTTCTTGTTAGCTACTGTACGTTTTGGACCCTTACGAGTTCTAGCATTTGTCTTAGTTTTCTGTCCACGAACTGGAAGTCCAACTCTATGACGTTTACCTCTGTAACATCCAATTTCTTTTAATCGCTTGATATTCATAGCGATTTCTCTACGTAAATCACCTTCTACAACCTGTGTATCGTTGATAACAGTCTGAATGTTTTTAACTTCTTCATCTGTTAAATCACGAACACGTGTATCTGGGTTAACATTTGCTTCTGCAAGAATACGTTTAGAGCTTGTAAGACCGATTCCATATACATATGTAAGTCCAATCTCAATACGTTTATCTCTTGGTAAATCAACACCTGAAATACGTGCCATGTTTTTTCCTCCAAAAATAAAATAATGATTAATTACAATTTAGCATTAAAGCAACGATCTACATATCCGCGTACGGTGAAATGTCATATGTACCTCATTCTTTAATAGTGGTTTGTTAAATTCATTTTATATAATATCAGCACGAACAACACCTCCTGGTGCGTCACGCTGCAGCCGCCTATTTAAATAAATTAAACATGAATAAAAATTGACACAACAAAAGCAAGGACCTGCCATTGTTTAAGATAATAACAATTTTCTTATCCCTGTCTCTGTTTGTGTTTTGGGTTTTCGCAAATAATTCTGATTGAGCCTTTGCGTTTGATTACTTTACATTTTTCACAAATTGGTTTAACTGATGCTCTTACCTTCATTACACTAATCTCCTTTCCCAAAAACGTTCGGATACAATTATATCATGTAAATATCAATAATACAAGTGATTTTCAAAAATCTTTTTTAATTATTTTGCTCTCCAGATGATACGTCCTTTTGTTAAATCATATGGGGATAATGCAAGTGTTACTTTATCGCCTGGGATAATTTTGATGTAGTTCTTTCTTAATTTTCCACTAATGTGTGCAAGAACGATGTGTCCGCCTTCGATTTCTACTTTAAACATTGTATTTGGAAGTTTTTCAATTACTACGCCTTCGATTTCAATAGCTTCAGATTTTGCCATTCCAATCCTCCTAAATTCTTTTCAAATGAAATGCCCAAAGACATCTGACTACTTCAGATGTCTTTCAAGAGCATTCTTAATATCTTCATTACTTATTTTACAGTCATCT
>JAZUED010000231.1:0-17738 GCA_045640005.1 Candidatus Fimousia sp. | reverse complement strand
TCCTTGGCTCACAGAACGACATGGCTACGATCCGACTTTTCATTAACCTTGCAGACACCCCTTGTAACTCCGCCATTGTCACTTAATGTGTTTTTCATGATGAAACCAGCCATGGAATATACATTACCCTTTTCTGGAGTGTAATCCATAAGGAAATCGTGAATCTTTACAAATGCTTCTTTTCCATAGTAGTCATCCGCATTAATTACTGCAAATGGTTCGTTTAAAATGTCTCTGCATGCAAGAACAGCATGTCCTGTTCCCCATGGCTTTGTTCTTTCCGCAGGTTTTTTGATTCCATTTGGAAGATCATCAGGATCCTGGAATGCATAAGCAATTTCAACCCCAAGATCTGCACATATTTTTTCAATACGATCTCCGATTACTTCTTTGAAATCTGCTTCGATATCTTTACGGATAATAAAGATAATCTTGTCAAATCCTGCTTCAATGGCATCATGAATAGAATAATCGATAATGATTTCCCCATTCTGTCCAACTGGCTCTAACTGCTTGATTCCTCCCCCGAAGCGAGAACCAATACCTGCAGCCATAATAACTAATGTTGTCTTCATATTACTTCCCTCTTAAAATATGTTTAAACTGCTGCTAATGCCTGTGCAATATCAGCAATTAAATCTTCTTTATCTTCTAATCCACAGGACATACGAACTAATCCTGCTGGGATTCCTGCTTCTTCAAGCTGTTCTTCTGACATCTGACGATGTGTGGATGTTGCTGGATTTAAGCAGCATGTTCTTGCGTCTGCAACATGTGTTTCGATTGCTGCGAGTTTAAGTCCTGCCATGAATTTTTCAGCAGCTGCACGTCCACCTTTGATTACGAAGGATACAACACCACATCCACCATTAGGAAGATATTTCTGTGCTACTTCATAATATTCATCTCCTGGAAGTCCGGAGTAATTTACTTTTTCTACTTTTTCATGTGCAGCTAAGAATTCAGCAACTGCCTGGCCATTCTCAACGTGACGTGGCATACGTACATGTAAGGATTCTAAGCCGAGATTTAAGTAGAATGCATGCTGTGGAGACTGGATACATCCAAAGTCACGCATAAGCTGTGCAGTACATTTTGTTATAAATGCTCCTGCCTGACCAAATTTTTCAGCATAAGTAATTCCATGATAAGAATCATCTGGTGTACAAAGTCCTGGGAATTTATCAGCATGTGCCATCCAGTCAAAGTTACCGGAATCTACGATTGCTCCACCAACTGCTGCACCATGTCCATCCATATATTTTGTTGTGGAATGTGTAACGATATCTGCACCCCATTCGATTGGACGGCAGTTTACAGGTGTTGGGAATGTGTTATCAATGATTAATGGTACACCATGTTTGTGTGCCACTTTTGCAAATAACTCGATGTCTAATACAGTAAGTGCAGGGTTTGCGATTGTTTCACCAAACATTGCTCTTGTATTTCCTTTAAATGCTGCATCTAATTCTTCTTCAGAAGCTGTTGGAGATACGAATGTTACATCGATACCCATCTTTGCCATAGTAACGGAAATTAAGTTGAATGTTCCTCCGTAGATAGAAGAGGATGCTACGATATGACTTCCACATTCACATACGTTAAATAATGCGAAGAAGTTAGCTGCCTGACCGGAGGATGTAAGCATTGCTGCTGTTCCACCTTCTAATTCAGCAATTTTAGCTGCAACATAATCATTTGTTGGGTTCTGAAGACGAGTGTAGAAGTAACCTTCTGCTTCTAAGTCAAATAACTGTCCCATTGCTTCACTTGTTGCATATTTAAATGTTGTAGACTGTACGATTGGAATCTGACGTGGTTCACCATTACCTGGCTGATAACCACCCTGTACACATTTTGTGTTGATTTTGTAATTGCTCATTTTCTATTGTCCTTTCTTTCCCATAAGTAGTAAAATACTTATGTAATAATCAGTTTTAGATATTTGCACATACTGCATCCGATTCTAATATTATACCAAATTTCAGGAGAATTAACTAGACTATGTTTACCCATTTGAATAATTATACACCTCATAGAATTGAACTCGAAAAAGAACGTGTCAGCGCCGTCTTAATCCCTCTGATCAAAAAAGAGGATGGTTATCACATTTTATTCGAAGTCCGCGCTAAAAACCTGCGTAGACAGCCAGGCGAAATCTGCTTTCCTGGAGGTCGTGTCGAATCATTTGAAAGTCCGAAAGAAGGCGCAATCAGAGAAACCTGCGAGGAGCTTTTGCTTTCTCCATCACAGGTTCATGTTTTTGGTTCTCTTGATTATGTAATTAATAATGCCAGACTTCGCATCGAGCCTTTCTTAGGCGAACTTCTTGATTATGAAAACACCTTCAGCACCGATGAATGCGACAGCGTATTTAGCGTTCCTCTCTCCTTCTTTTTAGAGAATGAGCCCGAGGTTCATTACACGAAGACATTCAATGTTCCGGAAGAAGATTTTCCGTTTGAGGATGTTCCAGGAGGGCGAAATTATCCTTGGAGTGTGGGCAAATATTCCGTATACTTTTATCGATACGAAGATAAAATCATCTGGGGACTGACTGCTAAGATCATCTATCATAATCTTGATCATCTTTCTCCTGCATAAATTTCAAATACGTAAGAATGAGGGTTGCGATACGCTTTTTGTGAACAATATAGCTGCCGTGACCCTCTCCTTTTAAAATCTGGCATCTGGAATTTGGAATCATGGATGCCATTTTCTTTGTATGTTCTTCTAAAATCACATCGTGTTCTCCGGCAAGAACTAAAGTTGGCACCTTAATCTTTTCCAACATGCTTTTAGAAATCATAGGCTCTGTAAGCATTAATGTTACTTTCGGATCTCTCTTAAAGCGATTCACAAATCTCATGGATTTATAAAGTTTTTCACTCACTCCATAAGGATGAATATTTGCACCACTCACAATCAAATGTGCAAGGCGATCACTCTGCATTGCTGTAAGAAGCCCGATAATACCTCCATCGCTGAATCCATAAAAAATGACCTCTCTAAGATCTAATATTTCCATAAACGTAGTCATATCATCTGCCATATCCTGATAATGAAATTCTTTTACGTTTGTGCTCTGACCATGACCACGACTGTCTACGATATAGCACTTATATTTTTTGCTTAATACTTTTACAGCCTGATCAAAGATTTTATGACTTTCACCATTACCATGAACGAGTAGCATAGGCTGCCCCTCGCCATGGACTTCATAATAAATTTCTACGTTATTTATTTTAATTTTCATTTTTGTTCTCTCTCCTACTATCACATATAAAATCCCCGCAACCGTGAAACAATTGCGGGGTAATATCCAAAATCTTACTTGCTCTTTCTTGCTGCTTCTAACTTTTCGCCATCAATCTGCCCATCAGCAATCATTTGGTCAATCCAGAGCTGTAATGTATTTGCAGATAAAGAGATGTTTCGAAGCTCATCCTGAATATCTGCAAAATCTTCATATTCATCTTCCGTTATTTTGCCATCCACAGTAATTTCAATGAAACGGTTCTTTACCTTGTCTAATGCATTCAGTGAAGCTAACATCTCTAATACAATCTGAGATAATTCCTTAGGCTGAAGCTCAGGTACATACTGCTCGCCAATCGGACATTCATGGGAACAATAATAATTGCAAAGTCCTGGGAATTTATAAGCTTTTGCCATCGTTAAGATTTCATCCGGATGTGGAAGAGATTTTTCACTTTCAATCTTTTCAATACGGTCCGCAGAAATAAAATCCATCTTTTCACTGGCTTTGCTTCTTGTAAGGTCTAAATTTTCACGTGCAATCTGATATATATTTTTATTTGTTCTTGTTGATCTTTTCCCCATTATTTTTCTCCTGATAGTATTCTTTTCGCTACTTTAATATTAGCAGAAAATGCATCTCCTATCAACCGTCACATCGGTGTCATATTTTAATATTTGTGCCATCAAGCACGGCAGCGATTAATCTACCATGCACATACTCAAGCTTTAGAGAGAAAAATGGTCGTCTCTCATCCATCAATCTAAGAAAAATCTTATCCCCTTCCCATAAATCAAGGGCAAATAAATCCTTTTTGTGAATCCACTCTAAGGCTCCTTCATCACATTCCTTAATCTCTCCCGAAAAATCTTCGGAGTGAAAAAGACACATATATTCAGAGGCTTCATCTTCGGTTCCCATATCGGATAAAAAAGTGATCAGACCACAAAAGCGGTAATTATTTAATGTCAGGCCGGTTTCTTCAAAAACCTCTCTTAACACGCAATCTTCCGGACTTTCCCCTATTTCAAAATGTCCGCCTATGCCGATCCATTTATCCTTATTTAAATCATTCTCTTTTTTGATGCGGTGGAGCATCAGATACGCTTTATCCTTCTCAATATAACATAAAGTAGTAAAATCCTTCATTTTTAACCCCCTACCCCGCTTGTATGGTATAAAATAGTTTGATAATCTAAGCTTATAATAATCTGTCTAAAACTCATATTCAGGCACCATTTATAGTGTAGCACACAAATTTACATAAGAGAGGAGAAACTATGCATATTCCAGAAAATTATTTAAGTCCACAGACTTGCGCGGTAATGACTGCTGCCGTTGCTCCTGTATGGGCTTATTCAATCAAAAAAGTAAAAGACCAGATTCCAAAAGCCAAGATGCCGCTTTTAGGCGTTGGCGCAGCATTTTCCTTCTTAGGAATGATGTTTAACGTACCACTCCCGGGAGGAACAACCGGACACGCCGTTGGCGGGACCTTAATCGCACTTCTTTTAGGACCAGAAGCAGCCTGCATATCGGTATCAATCGCACTTTTGATCCAGGCATTGCTCTTTGGTGATGGTGGAATCTTAGCTTTCGGAGCAAACTGCTTCAACATGGCATTTTTATTACCATTTGTCGGATATGGGGTTTATAAACTCGTATCAAATATGGTAAAATCAGATTCTGGCAAATATATCGGCGCAGCTTTAGGCGGATACGCAGGAATCAATGCCGCTGCATTTATGGCAGCTCTTGAATTTGGTGTTCAGCCTTATTTATTTACTGATGCCGCAGGACAGGCACTCTACTGTCCATATGGTTTAAATATTGCAATTCCTTCTATGATGATTGGTCATCTTACCATCTTTGGTCTTGCAGAAGTATTATTTACAACCGTAATCTTTGCCTTTGTATTAAAAACTGCACCAGGAATCGTCAAAGAATCAAATACATTCAGCGCAAAATCTGTATACGCACTCATCGCCATTTTAATTGCGGCAGTACCACTTGGATTACTCGCAGAAGGAACTGCATGGGGTGAATGGGGCGCTGACGAAATCGCATCCATCACAAGTGGAGGCACTGCTCTTGGCTATACTCCAGCCGGAATGACTGGTGGATTTGAACTATCTACTATTTTCCCAGATTATACCATCGCAGGCATGCCTGATGTTGCTGCTTACATTTTATCTGCGATCATCGGCGTTGCTCTTTGTATCATTCTTTTCAGACTGGTATCTTCCATGATGAAAGAAAAATTCGACTTTTCCTTAAATTAAAAGGAATACACTATGAAAAATATGAACTCTATTCCAGAGTGGATGTTAGAAAGCGAAAATTACATACCGCCAAAAGACAGTGATGGATTTATCACCAAGACCATCCTCTCCATCGGAGGAGTTCTGTCAAAAGCAAAATATAATGGGAACGTGGCCTCACCAGGCAGTGTTCCCATTAAACTTATTATCATCTTTCTTCTGGTTTTGCTCATGGCAATGTCCAGGAACATGTTTTTTACATATTTTGTTCTTGCAATTGTCCTTCTTAGAATTTGTCTGCTTCGGGAAAAGGCATTAAAAAAAGTAGTTGGCAGTGCATTCGCAGCTTTTATCTTTTCGATGGTCATTTTATTACCAGCAGTATTTCTAGGTTCTCCAAAGACCATGTTAACCGTATCGATTAAGGTTTTCATTTCTGTTTCTCTCGTACAGATTTTATCTGTATCAAATCCATGGAATCAGATTACGGGAGCACTCAGGTCCTTTCATATTCCGGCACTTTTTATTTTGACCTTTGACATTACACTTAAGTATATCGTTTTGCTCGGAGACATTTGCCTCAATATGCTAGAATCATTGAAACTAAGATCCGTCGGAAAAAACCGTGACAAGAAGAAATCTTTTTCCGGAATTTTAGGTGTAACCTTCTTAAAATCCCAGGAGATGTCGGAAGAGATGTATCAGGCTATGATTTGCCGTGGCTTTGACGGAGAATATCAAGTTTATCAAAGACAAAGATTTCAGATTGTTGACCTACTCTATCTGCTATTAGTAATCTTATATATTGGGCTGTTTTGTTTTCTGGAGGGAATCATCTAATGAGCACAGAACCTATCATTTCATTAAAAAATTTATGCTTTGCCTACGATCGACATGTAGCACTAAAATATATCAATTTAGATATAACTCGCGGGGAGACCATTGCTTTACAGGGAGATAATGGCTGTGGCAAATCTACACTGTTAAAGATTTTAAATGGTATTCTCTTTGCTAATGAAGGAGAATATCTTTTTGAAGGGAACAGGGTTAGTGAGAAAACATTAAAGAATAATACATTTGCAAAATATTTTCATCAAAAAATCGGTTTTGTATTTCAGAATGCTGACATTCAGCTCTTTTGCGGAAGCGTCGAAGAAGAAATTGCTTTCGGCCCAATGCAAATGGGGCTTTCCCGTGAAGAAGTATCAAAAAGAGTAAATGATGTAATTGACCTGATTGGAATTGAGCACCTGCGAAATCGCCCACCGTATCATCTTAGTGGTGGTGAAAAGCGTAAAGTCGCAATTGCATGTATTCTTTCCATGAATCCGGATGTACTTGTCTTAGACGAACCTTTAGCGGGTCTTGACAAGAAGTCCCGCCAGTGGCTCTTAGATTTTCTCATGCAATTAAAAAAAGCAGGTAAAACCATGATTTTCGCCACTCATGACGATAACCTGGCTACACTGCTTAGCGATCGAAATATATATATAAATGAAAGACATGAAATAGAAAATATAAAATAAATTATGAGCATGGAAACCAGATTCCATGCTCACTTTTATTTCTATCATTTTGTATTTGATTCATTAATTCAATTAATACGCTTCTCTGAAGTTTTATCGCATCAACATCTCGCGTATTGGATTTTCCACAACTTTTTTATAGGTTGGAACTTCAACACCTAGCATATCTGCTCTTCGAACGACATCTAAGATCAGATTACCGATTTCAGACTGTTTTCCAGTTTCTATGTCTCTTTGCAGGGAGGTTATGGCTGTTGGTGCAACACTGTCAATAATTGCAAGATTCGTCTTAACTAAATCTTCATCCAGATCAATTGTCATACCATCTGCTTTTCCTAAACTTTCCACTTCCTGTACAAGTTTAATATAAAATTTTCTGATGTATCCCTGTTTCTGGATTTCACCAGCATTGACATTAAACTGAAGTCCACAAGCTGCCCATGGTGACACAAGGGAAAATTTCTTTAAAATCTCTGCATCAATCATAGGACTGTATACACCATCAATGCCACAGCTTTGTAAATCGTTCGCAACTTCAATTAAAACCGGATCATCTGTTTTCCCATCACTGGTTCCAAAGATGATTCGAAAGATTTCGCCCTGAATTCGAATTGTTCCAGGGGCCTGCTTATTGGCTGTAATATAAATCAACCCACTGATTACCTTTGGTTCTGGAAGCTGAATATTAAGCTTTTCTGCCACTCCAAATCCATTCAAAACCGGAATAATGATCGTATCGGAAGTCGCAACACTTCGCAAAAAAGGAATCACTCCTTCAAGCTGATATCCCTTTACACAAACAAATATAACATCTGGTTTTTCATGATATTCCTGCTGTTCACAGACTTTCACAGCAACGTTATACTGTTTTTCCCATGTCGGCATTACATTCAGACCATGGTATTTAATTTCATGCAAATGTGATCCTCTGGCAATGAGAGTTGCATCAAGTCCTGCCTGGCTCATGTATGCACTGATCATTCCGCCGGTTCCTCCGGCACCTACGATTAAATACTTCATACCCTTACCTCTTTTGCTATTCTATTTGTATGTATTGATAACTGCTATTATTTTGATAAAGTTATACCTTATACAATTATTATATCCTTAGTCTTCAAAAGCGCGTTTGATACTATCGTAATGTAAGAAAATCCCCTGCTCTGCAAATGCTTTGATTTCATCGAGTGTTGCAAGCATATATCCCGCTGTTTCTTCTAACTGTAAGTCTAAATCAGACTCGTCAAAATCAAGAGTAAAACGATAAATATCTACGAAATAATTATCTCCTTCTCCTGGATTTTCTCTATGATAAGTGAAAAGATATTCTCTCTGATCTGCAGTAACCTTAAGCCCTGTTTCTTCTTCTACTTCACGAAGAACTGCATCTTCAGACTTTTCACCAGCCATGCACGCACCACCAGATACTTCCCACCAGCCAGGTGCCCATGCTTTTGTCATAACACGTTTTGTAATAAGAAAACGCCCATCTGTATGTCGAACAACCCCCAGTACTGTCAGATGATATTCATCGTCTGCAAGGCACCAGTCGTTTCTCAGCATTGTACGACCTGTGAGTTTTTTGTTCTTATCATAGATGTCCCAGTATTCTACTTTTCCCATAATTTTCTATCCTTTTTCTTCTTAAATTAATATAATTTTATACTATAATTATAACAATTTTATAGCAAGATGCAAACAAAAAAGTGGTGTTGCATCCCATCACAAAGTGACTTATTCAAATGAAAACAGGAGCCGCAATATTGCAGCTCCTGCCATAATACTCTTAATAATCACCAATAATTATTTGTTGATTTCTCTAGCTTTTAAATCTTTTTTGATTGCTGTTGTAGAGATTTCTGGTGTTCTTGGTAAGTAGATTACTTCTACGCCTTCTTCTTCTAAGAAGTCGAATTTACCTTTCCAGTCATCACCCATAACGAATTTATCGATGTGGTATTCATGTACGTCTGTACGTTTCTGTTCCCAGTTATCTTCAGGGATTACAAGGTCAACGTAACGAATTGCTTCTAATAACTGTTTTCTCTGTTCGTATGTGAAGTAGCATTTTTTCTGTTTCATATTCCAGTTGAATTCATCAGAAGATAAAACTACTACTAAGTAATCACCCTGTTCTTTTGCTCTTCTAAGTAAGTTGATATGACCATAGTGTAATAAGTCATATGTACCATATGTAATAACTCTTGTCATGATAATTGTCTCCTTTTCTTAATGTAAAAGATAATAAAGATTAATATATGAAATGGCTGCTAGTGTCCGAATACACGCTTCGCAAAACGTTCACTTGCTTTACCATCATCTAACTTATTGAATTTTTCGTTGAATGCTTCATATTTTTCATCAAATGCAAACCATTCATCCACAGTTGTTAATTTTTCAATGAGCTCATCTTCTTTTTCTACGATAGGACCTGGAAGTTCATCAAGGTCAAGGTAGAAGCCTCGTAAATCTTCTCCATAGTATTCCTTATCATACATATAGAAAAGAATTGGTCTCTGAAGATTCGCATAATCAAAGAATACACTTGAATAATCAGTGATGAGCATATCGGATACAACATATAAACGACTAATATCGTCATAGTTAGAAACATTATACACAAATCCTTTATATGCGTCAAAGTCAAATGAATTTGCCACAAGATAATGTGCTCTGAATAAAATCACCCATTCGTCGGACAGTTCTTCTCTTAATCGATCAAAGTTTACCTGTGTTTCATACACATATCCAACACCTGCTGTGTGCTGATTATCTCTCCATGTCGGTGCATATAAGAGTACCTTTTTATCTATAGGAATGTCAAGTTCTTCTTTTAATGCAATCACTTCTTCCTCTGTATAATTAATCAGATAATCGTTACGTGGATACCCAACTTCAATGATTTTATCACGTTGTCCTGTCTCATTCAAGTTCCATGCAGTTGCAAATTTATCAGTTGCAAATGGGGATGGGGATAAGATATAGGTAAACCTTTCTGCATCAGATTTGTATTTATATTTGATCTCCTGTTCGGAGTTCATCGCATTATTAGAATGTCCAATATCATATCCAAGACGTTTTAAAGGTGTACCATGCCAGCACTGTACATACTGCTGATTCTTCTTAGGGAAGATATAATCATAGATACGATAGTTGCAAATCCAGTATTTTGCACTTGCTAGAGCACGTTCATATCTCTTGGATTTGTTCTTTACAATATAAGTTCTTGGATTTTCCTTTAAAAATTCATATTTTTCCGGATCAGAAAATACCCAGATAAAACGGTAATTTTTGTATTCTGGATTGTTCAGCATATATTCATATACCGCTTTTGGTGTATCAGAATAGTTCTTTCCATTAAAAGAATTGAAAATAACATTTGTCGGGCGAACTTTCTTGCCGATTGTATGCATCTTATATTTCATAATTCGATAATGATTCATGGCAAATCGGATGAACAGACGAAGATATTTATTTCTCTTTGCCATATTCGTTCCGACTACTCGAATCTTTTGACGAATCGCTTTCTTTAAATTACTCACTCTTTTCTCCTCCATATTTTTCACAGATCAGTCTTGCCAGATTCTTCGTGCTATTGCCTGGATTCTGAACATACTTTTTCTGGAATGCTTCTAAAATTTCAAAATTATAATCATAGTTCTTAATATGATCCTTTAACTCATTCGCATCAAAGAAAGAAAATTCTCTCATCTCACTCTTCAGATCAATATTAAGTCCTCTTGCTTTCTTATATTCCACATAATCCGGAATATAAAAATACAATGGCTTCATAAGCAACGATGCTTCAAATGTACATGCAGAATAGTCTGTGATGATCACATCCGCAATTTTCATCAATTCAAAGCTTGTAAAATCGCCTTTTGCCGTACTTCCTTCGTGTCTTTCCACATTGCTTAATGGATGAAGTGATATGACTAATGCATGTGTTTCGTCGCCATCAAATGCATCGTAAAGATTTGCTACGATTTCTGCCTCACCATCGCGGAAGGTTGGCACATATAATACGATAGACTTTCCTGCCATCTCCGGATTCTGTTCTAAAAATTCACTTTTTCTGCTTGTGCCATCTAAAATCATATCCACATGAGGGAGTGTTCCCTGATGAATTACTGTCATAGGCACACGAAAAGCCTGGCTATAAAACTTTGCAGTTGCATAAGACGGAGAAACAACACAGTCATATCCTTTATGCATATTCATAGCCTTGCTGATATCCATGGAACGTCCGCCTTCTCTGCCGGCAGACTGCCATCCAAATTTCTTTACTGCGCCTAAAGCATGCCAGATCTGAACAACCTTTAAAGCCTTTTTATGCTTTAAGCAGGATACTGGAATGGAATATGTATCAAGAATGGCAATTTTCGCTCCAGCCAGTTCTTTCATATCCCCGTATAACCAGAAGATATACTTCACAAGAGAAACAGGATTTTTGTCGATCATTTTTAAACGGAATACCTGTTTATATTGTGGGTAGCTTCTGGCAATTTCTTCTTCGAGCATGATCATATCAAGTGATTTCTCATTGCTCTGCCTCGACAGGTACACGATCTTATCTTCTGTCGGAATTCGCAGCTTCAATGGAATATAAATAAGATTCATAACGATCTTCATCACCTGAATAATCAGTTTAATTATTAAGGAACGCATCCTCTGATACCTCCAATGCACGCACTTTCACATATACTATAATTTTATAATTTGTCCTATCGTTTGTCAATCAATGTATAGGTTTTTGTGGTATAGGAAACCCTATTTCCTGTACCACAAAAAAAGGATCATTCCTTCGAGTGATCCTTTTTATTAATTATATTTATTTCAGATTCAATTCTAAATTCTAGAAATATCTCTTTAACATACCTTCTAAAGCTTTACCATGTGTAGCTTCATCGCGAGCCATTTCATGAACTGTGTCATGGATTTCATCTAAGCCGTATTTTTTAGCGCACATAGCAAGTTCTGTTTTACCAGCTGTTGCACCATATTCGCAGTCAACTCTCCATTTAAGGTTGTCTTTTGTTGTAGCTTTCATGTTTGGTTCAAGATCTTCACCTAATAATTCAGCAAATTTTGCAGCATGTTCTGCTTCTTCAAAAGCTGCTTTTTCCCAGTATAAACCAATTTCTGGATATCCTTCACGATGAGCGATACGAGCCATGCAAAGGTACATACCTACTTCAGAACATTCACCCTGGAAGTTAGCCATTAACTGATCGAAGATATACTTTTTGTCTTCTTCAGGAATGTCTGCATTATTTTTAACTGTTGCGCCATATACACCATATTCATGTGTTGCTGCAAGTTCAAGTTCGCCTTCTACTTCTTTAAATTTGCTTGCTGGAACTTTACATACTGGACATGCATAGTCTTCTGGTAAAAATTCTCCTTCATAAATGTAGCCACATACTGTACATACGTATTTTTTCATAGTTCTAATCTCCTTTTACATCTTAAATTTTTATATTTTATTTATTTTGTTTACTTAATGATTGTTGTTCATACAGTCCTTACAGATTCCACGAAATGCTACCATATGTCCGGTAATCTTTCCTGCAAAAGTACTTCCTGCAAGTACATCAATGTGTTCTAAGGATGGTATCTCTACATCTTCTACTCTCCCACACTTCTCACAGACAACGTGATAATGATCATTTACATTTCCATCAAATCGTTCTGTCTTTGGATCTAGATTTAACTTTTGAATCATCCCATATTCTGATAACTGATTCAGATTTCTGTATACGGTCCCAAGACTGATATTAGGAATTTCCTTACGGATCTGCTCATAAACCATATCCGCTGTTGGGTGTTCGGAAGTAGACATAAGATAATTTAGAATCGCATCCCTTTGTCTGCTCCTCTTCATTCCCTGTTTCATATATTCTCCTAAATTTTATAATAATGATAACTGTTACTGTTATTATAGCAAAAAAATAAATTATGTCAATATAAAATAGGAATAATTATTGTTTTAAATTTGTAAATTCCATAAAAACAAAAAAGCGCCATGGACCGTGGCGCTTTTTCGTCTAACATAGTATTAAGGACATTAACTATGCAAGTTTTGCGTAATTTTCTTCAATTTTATCTAAGATAGCTTCGTCTGTAATCTTAGAATGTTCTTTTAAGAAACCTCTGATTCCAAGTTCAGCAATTTTAGCCTGGAGATCAGCATCATCATAACGTAATGCAGCAGCGATACCAACTAATAAGTGGTCTACTGGAAGACCGAATCCAGCAGCTGTACGTGTTGGAGCGGACAGACGGTCTGTTTCGCTTAATTTACGTAAAGGATCTCTACCTACACGCATTACATCATCTTCAAGATATGGGTTGTTGAAACGTTTGATGATTTTGTCGATGTATTTAAGGTGTGCATCTTTATCTAAACCATGTTTCTGTACAAGACCCATACCGGATTCTGTCATTGCAGCTTTAACGATTTCGAAGATTTCAGGATCTGCGATTGCTTTATCGATTGTTGGAAGACCTTTGTGTGTTCCAAGGTAAGCTGTAATACAATGACCTGTATTAAGAGTAAATAATTTTCTTTCGATATAAGCTTCTAAGTTGCCAGCTAAGTTCATACCAGGGATTGCTGGGATAGGTCCCTTTAATGCAGCTTCTTCAACGTTCCATTCATAGTAAGCTTCTACTACAACGTCGATAGGATTTTCGCATTTTACTGGAGGTACGATACGGTCTACAGAACAATCTGCGAAACCAACGTATTCATCAGCGTATGCTTTAGCTTCATCGGAAAGGATGTCATATACAGCAGCTTTTAACTGGGAAGTACCACGAATTGCATTTTCACAAGCAACGATGTTTAAGTATTCATTTTTGCCTGCAGCAGCACGTTTTTCGATACCAGCAGCGATTGGTTTAGCAACGATAGGAAGGATACGAAGACCTACAGCTGTTGTGATGAATTCTGCATCTACAACTGCGTCAACCATTTCTGGACCAGCAGAGCTGATACCGGAGATGTTGTCGATAACCTGTTCGGAAATATCAACGTCCATAACTTTGATTGTGTATTTTCCATCTTTGTTAATCTGATCAATAACTGCAGCATTAACGTCAGCATATACTACGTGATAACCAGCGTCATGTAATAATCCACCGATGAATCCACGACCGATATTGCCGGCACCAATCTGAATTGCTTTTTTCATACTATTACTCCTTTAAATTATATAACCTGTTCAATAAGTTTTAATATCCCGGTCGGAAGTCCGACCGGGATCAAATCCATTTTTAAAAAATGTTTGCGATTCTAAAGATTATTTGAATGTCTTTAAGATTAAAGCAACATCATCTGTTGTCTTTAAGGAAGCAAATAAGTCAGGATCGCAGATAGTTTCTGTAATCTTACCAAGAATTGCTAAATGTTCATCACCAACACCTGCAATACCAATTACTAACTGAGCTTTTTCTCCATCGCCCCAATCAACACCGTCTGGGTACTGAAGAACAACGATACCGGATTTCTTAACTCTGTTTTTAGCATCAGCTGTACCATGAGGAATTGCAATACCTTCACCCATGTATACAGGAGCGATCTTATTACGTTCGATCATTGCTGGGATATATTCTTCATCAACATATCCTAACTGATTTAATAATGTACCAGCTGCTGTAATAGCTTCTTCAGCGCTTACAGATGCTAAACCAACTTTAACACCTTCTTCAACTAAGATGTTATCGTCAGCTGGTGCTGCTTCTACAGCTTCTTCTACTGGAGCAGCTTCTACTGAGGGTGTAGACATATCTGTAACCTGTTTGTAGAGTGCATCTAATGCAGGGTCTGCTAAGAAGTTACCGATTGTTACCATCTGAGCCTGTGGAGCAGATTTGATAGCACGATCAACTAAGATTGTCTGTACTACTGCGATATCGCAATCTGCAGGAATGTTATCTACGGATGTGTTGATAACTGTTACGTCTGGACGTTCAGCTTTAATTCTGTTACGGAATTTTGTAGCACCCATAGCGGAAGATCCCATACCAGCGTCACATGCGAAAACGATTTTCTTAACGTCAGCTGCTGCTTTAGGTTCGCCATTAGCTACTGGAGCTGCTGCCTGACCTTTAGAAGCTGCTTTAGCTGCTGCGTTAGCTGCCTGAGCTTCTTCTAAGCTCTTAGAACCGGACATCTTAATAATTGGAGATGCGATAATGAAGGATACTGCTGTAGCGATTGCAACACCAGCGATTGTAATAATGATACCGCTTCCCTTTGGAGACATAGCTAAGAAGGAAATGATGGAACCTGGAGATGTAGGACCAACTAAACCTGCTTTCATGAAGGAGAAGAATGTGATTGCACAGATGTTACCAATGATAGGAGCGATGATAACCTGTGGGTTCATTAATACATATGGGAAGTAAATTTCATGGATACCACCGAAGAAGTGGATGATTACTGCACCTGGTGCAGACTGTTTTGTTGTTTCGTCTGGGGAGAATGCCCAGTAAGCTAATAATACACCAAGACCTGGACCTGGGTTAGCTTCAAGCATGAACATGATAGATTTACCAGCTTCAGCTACCTGCTGTGTAGCGATTGGTGTAAAGATACCATGGTTGATTGCGTTGTTTAAGAATAATACTTTAGCAGGTTCAATGAAGATAGCTGCTAATGGAAGTAAGCTGTGGCTAACGAGTACGTCAACACCAGCTGTTAAGATTACTAAGATTGTAGCCATTAAAGGTCCAATTAAGTAACATCCGATGATAGCAAGGATCATACCTAAGATACCAACGGAGAAGTTGTTGATTAACATTTCGAAACCAGCTGGCATGTTACCTTCCATAGCTTTATCGAATGTTTTGATAACGAAACCAGCAACTGGTCCCATTAACATAGCGCCCATTAACATTGGGTAGTCAGGAGCACCAACGATAACACCCATAACTGCGATAGCACCGATAACGCCACCACGGTCGCCGCCTACAAGTTTACCACCTGTGTAAGCAACTAAGATAGGTAATAAGTTATTTAACATTGGGCTTACTAATCCGGATAATTTTTCATTTGGTAACCAACCGGAAGCGATGAATAATGCAGTAATGAAACCCCATGCGATGAACGCACCGATGTTTGGCATTACCATTGCAGATAAGAACTTACCAAATTTCTGTACTGTGTTTTTCATTTTTTAAATTTCTCCATATTCTTTCATAATACGTTGATAATAGTTACCTAAAGCTTTTTCCAGCTCGAAAGCCACCTCATTGCGCTGTCCGTGGAGAAGATAGCCGATAATCTTATCGTTCTCAGCTAATGTTCCACTAACTTCACTCATGACTTCCTTATACACATCCTGCTGATATCTTTCTTCCGGAACTAAAACAACGATTGCCCCCTGAATAACACCTTCTTCTGCTACAATCGGCTTCTTCAGCGCCACATATCCGAATCGGCAATGTCTGACACCCTTTGTAATGCAGTGCAGGAACAGCATTTTGAAGGTAGAGATATACGTTCCCGCGGTGTTCTCTCTCTCCCAGAGGTTTCGTTCAATAGTTTCGGCATAAACGTCATTTCGGGCAAATAATTCGCTGGCAAGGCGAATCAGTGATGATTTGTCTTCCACTTCGCTTACGTTAGAAAGCTTGATGTTTTCAAACACCTGTAAAATTTCCTCTCCCAGCAATACCAGATACTCAATTTCTTTTCGTCGAATTCTGCCTTTTTTAAAGCGTTCAGTCTTGGCTTCTGTATGCTTTTCTTTTCGGCGGATATTCTTGATTTCGTTTCGAATCACCATTCGATCATTCTGTAAGAGTACCGGATTTACGCTGACATTTGGAAAATTCACATTCAGCTTGACGGTTGAGACAATCAAGTCAATATCATTATCAATCAAAATCTGTGGATCGATGGTTGAAGCTGATATAACCTTCTTGACTACAACTTCAGGAAAGGCTTTTTGTAAATGAGCCGCCAGCATATGGGATGTTCCAATCCCATTCGGACAGGCTACAATTACCGAAATCTTCTCGCGCTGAGTTCGCTGCTTCTCTGCAGATGCACAAAAATGCAATACAATAAAAGCAAGCTCTTCATCGCTGATTTCTTCGATGCCGGTTTCCGCTTTAATTATTTCAGATGCGTCTCTCGCCGCATCAAAAACATCTAAATATTTTTCTTTGAGCATGTCCACCGTCGGATTCTCGATTGGAACATGCATCTTTATTCTGCTGATCGCAGGTCCTATATGATTACAAAGTCCATCAATTAACATTCTATCATCTAAAAAGTTCATATCCATCAGTTCTTCCATCTTAAGAACCATATGAATAATCACCTGACGGTTTTTGATGTTCTCTGCGTCATACTTGTCCATCGCTTTTGGCTGCCAGACCTTGGCACTTAAAAGCTGTGTTGTAATAAAAGCAATTTCCTCCGCTGATACGGCAATACCAAGATCCGCTTCTATTACACTGGCCATCCATGCTGCACTTTGATATTCTTCATATTTCATAAGTGCATCACCCGAAGTCTGAAAATCTGTGATGGAATGTGAGGATCTGATTCGCTCAATCGTTACCAAAAGCATAATATTGAGTCTAAAGGCTGCATTATCGGTATATCTGATGCCCTGAGACTGTTCCACCTGTTTTAACATCTCTGTTACTACATTCGGAAGTCCTTCCTTCACCAGTTCT
>JAZUED010000230.1:0-4141 GCA_045640005.1 Candidatus Fimousia sp. | reverse complement strand
ATGCTTCCATGCCCAAAGACCTGTACGGCTAGGAGCTTCTTCAAGCTCACCCTTTTCATTTCTACGTGCATAAACTAATGTTACATAGCCTTCATCATATTCCGGTTCTTCATCCATCAAGGCAAATACTCGGCTTGCACCTGCCATACCCATGGCAATCATAGGAACCTGCATGGAAGTCTGCCCGATCGTCTGGGAAAGCTGACGGGAAATCGTTAAGAAAGAGATAACGATACCAACAGAAACCGGCGCCACCCCTGTGATAGAAACATTTGGCACGTGGAAATAAACCATTAAACCGCCGATGATCGCTAAAAGTACATACATCAGATTCCCGATATTGTGGATGATCGGCATGAGGATGTTACCATTCGCATTGGCTGTTCGGCCTGCTTCGTAAAGGGCTTCGTTAATCTTTTCAAAATCTTCTTTTGCCTGTTCTTCATGGCAGAATACTTTGACAACCTTCTGTCCGGTCATCATCTCTTCCACGAAACCTTCTTCTTCCGCTAAGGTTTTCTGCTGCGCCATCATATATTTTGCACTGGCTCCGGCAAATGTTTTTGTCACGTATACAATGCTCAAACTGATGATTCCGGTCGCAATGGTAAGTGGAATACTAAAGCTGATCATCATAATGATCATGGAACTTAAGCTTAAAATTGTCTGGAACAGGTTTGGAATACTCTGTCCAATGAGCTGACGGATCGCATCGGTATCATTGGTGTAAGTACTCATGATATCCCCATGTGCATGGGTGTCAAAATATTTAATCGGAAGGGACTGCATTACGTTGAACATGTCATTTCGAAAAGACTTTAACATGCCCTGAGTCACGGTCGCCATAATTCTAGTGTAAGTTGTGGTACAGATGATACCTGCTAAATAAATGCCTGCCATAAGGCAAATGTACTTCACAAGGCCTGGCCATACGGCATCGAGGCCAACGGTTAAGCCAGGAGTGATGACTTTGTCGATAAGCTGTCGTAAAAATACCGTTCCGATTACCATGGAAACGGAGCTTACGATGATACAGCACATGACCACAATCAATCTTCCTTTATAATTTTTCAAAAGATATTTGATCAGACGGCCAAATGTACCTTTCTTGATTGGTGGACCACCCATTGGAGGGCCGCCCTGTGGGCCTTTTTTCATCTTTTTCTTTGCCATCCTAGTCCACCTCCTTGCTCTTTGTCTGAGTTTCATAAACTTCGCTGTAGATACCGCCAAGTGCTAATAATTCTTGGCTTGTACCACGTTCTGCGATTCTTCCTTCTTCCATAACAAGGATTTCATCGGCATCCTCAACAGAAGATACACGCTGTGCGATGATAATCTTGGTTGTATCTGGAATTTCTTCTCTTAATGCTTTGCGAATAAGGGCATCGGTTCTTGTATCTACTGCGGAAGTAGAGTCATCTAAAATTAAAATTTTCGGTTTTTTAAGGAGTGCGCGAGCAATACAAAGTCTCTGTTTCTGTCCACCGGAAACATTGCTTCCGCCTCGTTCAATCATCGTATCGTAGCCATCCGGGAACTGAGAGACGAATTCATCGGCCTGAGCAAGCTTGCAAACGTGAATGATTTCTTCATCCGTTGCATCTGGTTTGCCCCAGCGTAAGTTTTCTTTGATGGTTCCGGAGAATAAGATATTTTTCTGTAAAACAACAGAAACTTCTTCCCTGAGAGCTTCTAAGTCGTATTCTCGGACATCCTTACCACCAACATACACTGCTCCCTCACTTACATCATACAGTCTGGAAATAAGCTGGATGAGGGAGGATTTGGAAGATCCGGTCCCTCCGATAATACCAATGGTCTGTCCGGATTTGATTTCTAAATTGATGTCAGTTAATGCATTCTTTGGACTTTCTTCATTATATTTGAAGGAAACGTGATCAAATGTGATGCTGCCATCTTCTACTTTTGTAATACCATTTTCCGGAGAGGTAAGGGTGCTTTCGTGGTCTAATACTTCAACGATTCGGTTGATTGGTTCTACTGCTAAGGAACACATAACGAATACGAAGGATAACATCATCATGGAGGCTAAAATCTGAACACCGTAGGTAGTAAGCGCAGATAATTCTCCGATGGAAAGCACGGTTTCATGACTTTCGATGATCATTTTCGCACCGAAAAAGCTTACTAACGTCATTGCTAAGCTGATACAGGTCATCATAAGAGGTGCATTGAATGCTAAAATCTTTTCTACATGTGTAAAGTCCTGACGAACTTCTTCCGAAGCCTTGTCAAATTTCTGCTTTTCAAAATCTTCTCGCACGAAGGATTTTACCACACGGATTCCGGAAATATTCTCCTGAACGGAATTATTGAGTGCATCGTATTTTTTGAAAATGCGTCTGAAAATCGGAAATACAGTGGTTGCGATTTTTAATAATCCATATCCTAAAATTGGAATCATCATGAGGAAGATCATCGCCATCTTCACGTTGATCGTCATACACATGGCAACAGAGAAGAACATCATCATTGGTGTACGCACAGCTCCTCGAATGAGCATCTGGTACGCATTCTGGATGTTTGTTACATCTGTTGTCATACGGGTTACTAAGGATGAGGATGAGAATTTGTCGATATCGGCAAATGCAAAGTCCTGAATCTTAAAAAAAAGATCCTGGCGAAGGTTTTTTGCAAGACCACAGGATGCTTTCGCAGCATTCATACCAGATAAAGTACCACATGCTAGAGAAAGCGCTGCTAAAATCACTAATATTACTCCATACTTTGCAATAATCCCAAGATGATTACCGCTCATCTCGTCAATCAAGGCTGCCATAATCAGTGGCAAAATACACTCAAAAATAACTTCCATCCCTACATACGTTGGCGTCAGAATCGATGCCTTTTTATACTCTCTGACACAGGATAGAAGTCGCTTAATCTTGTACATATAACTTTCCTCCTATTCATTCAAATTGAAGCCCCCACCAAAAAGGTGGGGGACATATATCTTGCTTCTGGTTCTAATCAAAACTCTGCGGAGACTTATCTCGCGATTTTGGTCAGCTATGCTGACATCTCCTTGTAAATTATAGATACTCTACCGGCTGGCCCATATTATAGTAAGTCATGACTGCCTGGGCAACTAATCGGTCATGTTCATCCTTAATATCTACATTAAAGATGCTTAAGGTTTTTCCCATCTTAATCTCGGTTGCGATGGCATAAATCTCTGTAGATCTTGTTGTTGGTCTCAAATAATTGATGGTTCCTGTGCTGGTCACATGTGCAAATCCACTGCTTAAGGCTGCACTTCCTCCGACGGTATCTGCAAAGGAAAACATCACTCCACCATGAATGGCTCCATACGGATTACGCATGCGTTCTTCGATATGCATATGGCCTTTGGAATAACCTTTTTTAATCTCAATGATTTCCATGCCCATATCCTGCATATGACCACCTTGATGGTTTCTTTTAAATGTTAATTCTTCATAATTCATACTCATAATTAGTCGTTATCTCCTCGGAAGACAACTTTATTGCTTCTCCAGTCTAAGTCATCCACGATAACAAGAGATTCCAAACGGATGTCTTTATCACGAATCAACTTACTTCCTACCTGGAAGCTCTTTTCAATGGCTACTCCAATGCCTACTAATTCTGCACCGGATTCCATTACCATATCAGAAAGCCCTTCTAATGCTTTCCCATGTGCTAATAAGTCATCGATCAAAAGAACTTTATCGCCTTCTCCAAGATACTGTTTTGCTACATAAAGATCGTATTCATCTTTTGTCACAGTCGTAACGGTCTTTTTATATAATTCACCGTTCATATTCTTTGTCTTAGTCTTTCTTGCAATGACAACCGGCACTTGCATAAGATCTGCGACCATACATGCAATCGCAATACCGGAGGTTTCAATGGTAAGAACCTTATTGATTTCTTCATTCTCAAAGCGTGTAGCAAATTCTTCTGCCAGGGTGTGGAGTAACTGCATATCTAACTGATGATTTAAAAAACTGTCTACTTTTAATACATTCCCCTGTCTGATTACGCCTTCTTCTCGGATTCGGTTCTTTAATTCCTGCATAGAAACACCTCCCTTATATGTATTTCTTCTATAATATAATCGTTCCTATCTAATACTATAATACCATAAGTCGGAGGC
>JAZUED010000229.1:0-8378 GCA_045640005.1 Candidatus Fimousia sp. | reverse complement strand
ACTAAGTTGTCTTCCTAAGACCGCTTGGCCTCCGACTTGACTTAAGGTTAGAACTGACGCTGATACACCAAGAGATGCTAAGAAGGCTAGAGAGCTTGGTGCTGAAGGTATCGGTCTTTGCCGTACAGAGCATATGTTCTTCGAAGAAGACAGAATCGCTGCTTTCCGTGAAATGATCTGTGCTGATACAAAAGAAGGAAGAGAAGAAGCTCTTGAAAAGATCCTTCCATATCAGCAGGGTGACTTTGAAGAATTATACGAAGCATTAGAAGGATGCCCAGTAACAATTCGTTTCTTAGATCCACCATTACATGAATTCGTTCCAACAGAAGAAGCTGATATCGCTAAATTAGCAGAAGCTCAGGGTAAAACAGTAGAAGAAATCAAAGCTATCATCGAAAGCTTACATGAATTCAACCCAATGATGGGTCATCGTGGATGCCGTCTTGCTGTAACATACCCAGAAATCGCTGTTATGCAGACAAAAGCAGTTATCCGTGCTGCATTAAATACAAAGAAAAAACACCCAGACTGGGATATCAAACCTGAAATCATGATCCCATTAGTAGGTGATGTAAAAGAATTAAAAGTTGTTAAGAAATACGTTGTAGACGCAGCTGATGCTGAAATCAAAGCACTTGGTGCAGCTCTTGATTACGAAGTTGGTACAATGATCGAAATCCCAAGAGCAGCTCTTACAGCTGACGAAATCGCTGCAGAAGCTGACTTCTTCTGCTTCGGTACAAACGACTTAACACAGATGGCATTTGGTTTCTCCCGTGACGATGCTGGTAAGTTCTTAAATGCTTACTATGACAGCAAGATCTACGAAAACGATCCATTTGCTAAATTAGACCAGAACGGTGTTGGTAAGTTAATGGAAATGGCTATCAAACTTGGTAAGCCAGTTAACAAAGCTCTTCACATCGGTATCTGTGGTGAACATGGTGGAGACCCATCTTCTGTAGAATTCTGCAACAAGATTGGTTTAGACTATGTATCTTGTTCTCCATTCCGTGTACCAATTGCTCGTTTAGCAGCAGCACAGGCAGCAATCGCACAGAAATAAGAACCGCCATACAGGTCAAAATAATTAATGATCTTAATCCCTCAGGAATTTTCCTGAGGGATTTTTTTATCTCTTTTTGACAATATTTCTGTGAAATAGTATAATTATGCTAGCGATAGTCTGATTTTTCGGACAAATTTTAGAATGAATACGGCGGTGTATTATGCAGGAATTAATGAAAAAAGAACGTAGATGGGACTCCCCTATCTGGATTCTGCTAAAGATTCTTCTCTATCTTGGACTTTTGGGAACCTTTTTAATTGGTCTTGGTAAGGAAAATCATGGACTGACTACACTTTCAAGAACACTTGGAATCTGTTCGGTTACATTTATCATCTGTGTGTTCCTCTTTGTGTCAATCTATGGAGGGTTCGCAATCGGAAGAAAGAAGAGTAAACCAATCATCACATCTATGGCTCTGGCAACCTTTTTCACGGATGCCATCACTTACATGGAACTGATGATCATGAGAACGACGACAAGTAGTGTTTATGCGTTTAGACTTCGCAGCATCAGCTGGCTTTTGGCTGTTTTTGTTATGCAGGTATTGATGATTGCTATCTTTACTTATGGTGGCAATGAATTATTCTTTGCAATTAACAAACCGGAAAAAAGCTGTATTGTTACATCAAGTCAGAAAAAACTCAACATGATTATGCGAGTTATTTCTAAATACAAAAAGCAGTACAAACCAGAAGCAGCGTTTGATTACCATGAACCAGACATTTGCAGCCTGATCAAAGGATACGATACGGTATTTCTTTATGATGTGCCAATCGAGAAGAGAACAGAAATTGTAAGATTCTGTTACAAAGAGAATATTAACATCTATTATAATCCGGAGTTACATGACATTATTGAAGTAAACTCTGAGTATTATATGCTTGATGATGTTTCTTTCTTAAATTACAAAGCAGATGGACTTCGTATTGAACAAAGATTTATGAAGAGATGTCTTGACCTTGCATTGGTATTCGTAGGTGGTATCTTTGCTCTGCCAATCGGAATCGCTGCAGCGATTGCGATCAAGCGTTTTGATGGCGGTCCGGTTTTCTTTAAACAAAAGAGAGCGACGTTAAATGGCCGAATCTTTGAAGTTTATAAATTCCGAACCATGAAGCAGAATGTTGAGAATAAGTCTGCACAAAAAGATGATGACCGTATCACAAAGCCGGGACATTTTCTTAGAAAAACACGTATTGATGAACTTCCACAGCTGATCAATATTTTAAAGGGTGATATGTCCTTTGTTGGACCACGTCCAGAGATGATCGAGAATGTGAATGCATACGAAGAACAGCTTCCGGAATTTAGATATCGTCTTCGTGTAAAGGGTGGTCTTACCGGATATGCACAGATTGCAGGTAAGTATAACACGACTCCAAAAGATAAACTGGTTATGGATATCATGTATATCGAAAATTATAATATTTTAAGAGATATTCAGCTTATTTTCCAGACTGTCGGCGTTGTATTAAAACCAGACAGCACAGAAGCATTTGGCGTTGGAGGAACAGGCGAAGGACTTACATTTAAGTATGCCGAAGGCTACGAACCAAAGCCGTCCAAAAAGAAGAAAACAAAGTAAAACACTTTACAAAACACGATTAATAAAGTATTATAATAAAGTGAAAATAATTACATATTTCTTCAGGGCAGGGTGTGATTCCCGACCGGCGGTGTGCGAAAAGCGAGTCCGCGAGCCGAAAGGCATGATCTGGTGTGATTCCAGGACCGACAGTATAGTCTGGATGAGAGAAGAGAGTAATCGTGGAAGATTATGATATGATATTTAAGGCTCTGAGCATTACTGTTCAGAGCCGTTTTCATTTATATGAATGTAAATAATCGCGAAATATAAAAATCATATGCTCTCTAATTGGTAACATGTCATTGAAGATACTAAGAAGGGAGCATTTTTTATGGATAAATATTATGTTGGTTTTGACGCTGGTACTCAGAGTGTAAAAGTGGTAATCTGCGATGAAAATATGAATCAGGTGGCTGCAAAAAATATGCCGACCACATTAAATTATCCAAATCCAGGCTGGGTTGAGATGGATGTGGATGAATATCTTGATTTAACTGTGAAGTGTATGAAAGACTGTACCGATCAGATGAAGGAAAAAGGGATGGATCCTGGGAAAATCCGTTCCATTATGGGCGACGGCATCATCTGTGGTATCGCGGGTGTTGATGAGGATGGGAATGCCATCACTCCTTATATCAACTATCTTGATTCCCGAACAGAAGAAGATGTGCAGTATATTAACAGCATGAATTTAGACCTTTGGGGTGAAAAAACAGGAAATGCGGATGCAAGCTGTATGTTTCCTGCTATGTTTGCCCGTTGGTTTTTGAAAAATAATGAAAATTTTAAGGAACGAGGCGTAAAATTCATTCATAACGCACCTTATGTGCTGGGGCATTTGGCTGGTCTTCGAGCAAATGATATGTTCATCGACTGGGGTGCTATGTCTGGATGGGGCCTTGGCTATGATGTTTATAAAAAAGAATGGGATGAAAATCAGCTAGGCATCCTTGGGATTGATCCATCCTATATGCCGAAAATCGTAAAACCTTGGGATATCGTTGGCGGTCTTTCAAAAGAAATGGCCGAAGCGACTGGCGTTCCGGAAGGTACTCCTGTGTGCGGTGGCGCTGGGGATACCATGCAGTCCATGATCGGAAGTGGCATTTTAGAAGCTGGTCATGCGGTTGACGTTGCAGGAACCTGTGCGATGTTCTGCGTTTCCACAAAGGGAATCGTTCCGGAATTATCCAAACACGGCACTGGCTTGATCTTTAACAGCGGAACTCTTCCGGATACTTATTTTTACTGGGGCTATATTCGTACCGGTGGTCTTGCGCTTCGCTGGTTTAAGGATTCTGTATGCAAGCATGAAGAATCCGGCACATATTATGATGTAATGACAGAAGGTGCAAAGAAGATTCCGGTTGGATCCAATGGTACTATCTTCCTTCCATACTTAACAGGTGGTATGGGCGAGCAGGCAAATGCGACCGGATGCTTTTTAAATATGACCCTTGATACGGATCAGTACACAATGTGGCGCGCAGTTTTAGAAGCAATTGGATATGACTATATGGAAATTACGGATTTGTATCGTAGTGCAGGTGTAGATCTTAGCCGAATTGCGATTACAGAAGGTGGCAGTGCCAACAGCTTATGGAATCAGATGAAAGCAGATATGTTAGACAGCCGCGTTATCACAATGAAAGAAGCAGGCGGTGCGGTAAATATGAACTGCTTGTTTGGTGCATTTGCAAGTAAGGATGTAGATGATATCAAAGAAAAGCTTGAAGATTATCTGGAAATTTCCAATGAGTATGAGCCGGATGCGGGCAATACAAAAAAATATAGACAATTATATGGCATTGTAAAAAGCATTGTTAAGGCAGATATGACAAACGTTTTCACAAAATTAAAAGAACTCTGTTAGAAAAATCACAGAAATTTGAAAAAATGAAAGTTGTAATATATAGACAAAATTAATGGATAATGCTATATCTATAGATAAATAAAGGCTGTATTTTGGTAAAATAAATCCCGAGGTTTCATCGAAACTTCGGGATTTTGTTTGTTTTATTATAATGATTATTCTAACAGACTATGTTCAATAATATAATTCTTAAAGGTCTGTGCTGCTGGTGAGATATACTTATCTTTTAAGAATGCAAGATAGAAGATTCTCTGCCAGTTTGGACTTACGATATCTAATTTCTTGATCTTCATAGTGTTTAAGATTGGCATATCTGGTACAACTGCGATACCAAAACCGTTAGAAACAAAGCCTGCGATTACCTGATCTTCCTTAATCTCATAAACAGTTTCCGGATATTCGCCAATTGCATCGAAAAGTTCATCGATGACTGGGCGAAGACCACTTCGTTTTGAGAAGATAATCTGTGGATATGGGATGGTTTCTGATAATGTGATGCTGTTACGAGAAGCTAATGGATGATCTTCTGGAACAACAACGACTAACTTCTGCTGTGCAACCGGGATAAATTCCACGGATGGTTGCTTTGGAAGCTTAGAACAGATGACCATATCGTACTTTTTGGACTTTAATCCTTCTAATAAATCCTCTGTAACCCCTGTATTTAAGCGAAAATCAACAACTCTGTCCGGATATTCTTCCTTATATCCGCGAATCATCTCTGGAATGAGATCAGTACCTAAGGTTCTTAAGAAACCAAGGTCGATTACGCCTTCTCCGGATCCAACTGCTTTTACCTGTCTGATGCTTGAATCGAGAATCTCCATGGATTTTTCCACATCAGCTAAAAACATTCTGCCATACTTTGTTAATACGATGTTTCGTCCTTCTTTTTCAAACAGGTTCACGCCTAATTCCTGTTCGAGAGAAGAAATTGCGTGGCTTAGGGATGGCTGGGTAATAGAAAGCTCGGCAGCGGCTTTCGTATAGTGCTCCAGCTTAGCCAGCACGATGAAATATCGAAGATGATATAAGTTCATAATTCCTCCTTAAAATGCCCCTAAATAATTGTTTTAATTGTGTAAAAAACTCTGATGATAGTATATCATAAATTATTAATAAAATCTATGGATTGTTTTGATAATATTGATTTGTTATTGTGAAAAAAATATCGTATAATAAATTTGTAAAAAAGTGAGACGCCTAAAAGTAAGAGAGAGCTTTTATGGCAAATGAAAGGAGTTTTTATTATGTCTAAAAAAATGCCAATTACAGTAAGTTCCTGGACACTTGGAGATCAGTGTTCTTTCGAAGAACGTGTTAAAGCTGCAGCAGAAGCTGGTTACGATGGAATCGGTTTACGTGCAGAAACATACGTTGATGCTTTACAGGAAGGTTTAACAGACCAGGATATCTTAGATATCTTAGACAAATACGGCATCGTATGTTCTGAAGTAGAATACATCGTACAGTGGTGTGAAGAAAAACGTTCTTACGAACAGAAATACAAAGAACAGATGTGCTTCCACATGTGTGAATTATTCGGCGTAGAACAGATCAACTGTGGTCTTATGGAAACTTACTCTGTTGAGTACACTGCTCAGAAATTAAAAGAATTATGTCAGAGAGCTGGCAAGTACATCATCGGTGTAGAACCAATGCCATATTCTGGTATTCCTGATATCAAAAAAGGTTGGGATGTTGTAAGAGAATCCGGATGTGATAACGCTATGTTACATATCGATACATGGCACTGGGTAAAATGGGGAACACCTATCGATGTTAAAGAATTAGAAGGTATCCCAGCAGACAAATTCTGTTCTATCCAGATCAACGATGTTTGGGAAAGATCTTATGCTCCATCCGTATTACGTGATGAATCTATGCATGACCGTCTTGCTCCATCTGCAGGCAAAGGCCCTGGTATCGGATGTACAGCTGACTGGTTAAAGATGGTTAAAGATCATGGTATCGTTCCAAAACAGATCGGTGTAGAAGTTATCTCTGATAACCTTTTAGCTAAAGGTGTAGCTGAATGTGCTAAGATCACATTTGAAGGTGCTAAAGAAGCATTAGAAGCTGCTGGTTGGACAGAAGCATTAGAAGACTAATTTTTAGTTCGGAATCATTTTTTAAAAATTAAACGTTCAAATAAAATATACAGCCTTCCTCTATCTGAAAAATGGTAGAGGGGCTATAACGATATGATATAAAACACATTATAAATAAGAAAAACGAAAAATACCCTAATAAGCCCAATTTTAGAAAAGGAAGTGTATTCTAGTGAAATTTACAGCAATGTTTCAGCCAATTCAGATTGGACCTATGACAGTAAAGAACCGTTTTGTTGTACCTCCAATGGGTAACAACTTTGCAAACACAGACGGTACATGGAGTGATCAGTCTATTGCTTACTACACAGCAAGAGCAAAAGGTCAGTTCGGTTTAATTACTATCGAAGCTACAGTAGTACATGAAGGAGCAAAAGGTGGCCCTCGTAAACCATGTTTATATGTTCCTGAATCTGTAGAAAGCTTAAAGAAAATCTGTGTCAACGCTCATGCAGAAGGTGCTTGCATCTCCATTCAGTTACAGAATGCTGGTCCAGACGGAAACGCTAAAAACGCAGGTCGTCCAATCCAGGCTGCTACAGCAATCAAAAACGCATTTGGAAAAGACATTCCAGAAGCAATCCCAACAGAACAGGTATATGAATTAGTTAAAGGCTACGGTGTAGCTGCTAAACGTGCTATGGAAGCAGGCGTTGACGCTGTTGAAATCCATATGGCTCACGGTTACTTAGTAAACTCTTTCATGTCCCCAAGAACAAACAAACGAGTTGATGAATTTGGTGGATCTTTCGAAAACAGAATGAGATTCTCCAGATTAATCGTTGAAGAAGTACAGAAAGCTACAGAAGGCAAAATCGCTATCTTAGCTCGTATCAACTCCACAGAAGATATGTTCGGTGGTCTTGATAACCACGATATGTGTGCAATCGCTGCTTACCTTGAATCTTTAGGTATCGACGGCTTACACGTATCCCGTGCTGTACACTTAAAAGACGAATATATGTGGGCTCCAACAGGTCTTCACGGTGGTTTCTCTGCTGAATTAGTAGACAACATCAAGAAATCTGTTTCTATCCCAGTTATCACTGTTGGTCGTTATACAGAACCACAGTTCGCAGAAATCATGGTTAAGACAGGCAAAGCTGACTTAGTAGCATTTGGTCGTCAGTCCTTAGCTGATCCTGAAACTCCACTCAAAGCTCAGGAAGGCAGATTAGAAGACTTAACACCTTGTATCGCTTGTTTACAGGGTTGTGTTGCTAACATGTATGCTGGTAACCAGATTTGCTGTTTAACAAACCCACAGTTAGGACGTGAACTTGAAGGAATCACACCTGCTGAAACATCCAAAAACGTTTGGGTTATCGGTGGTGGTCCTGCTGGTCTTTACGCTGCTTACACAGCTCAGATCCGTGGACATAAAGTAACATTATTCGAAAAAGAAGACGTTCTCGGTGGTAACATGAGACTCGCTGCATTCCCTCCAGGAAAAGGCGATATCACAAACATGATCAGATCTTACATCACAAAATGTGAAAAAGCTGGCGTTGAAATCAAGATGAACACAGAAGTTACACCTGCAATGATCAAAGAAGGTGCTCCAGAAGCAGTTATCTTAGCTACAGGTTCTCAGACATTAGTACTTCCATTCATCAAAGGTATCACATCTCCAGAAATCGTTCATGGTATCGACTGCTTAGACGGAAAACGTCCAATCGGTAAGAAAGTATTAGTAGTTGGTGGTGGTATGGTAGGTGCTGAAACAGCTGAATT
>JAZUED010000228.1:0-2968 GCA_045640005.1 Candidatus Fimousia sp. | reverse complement strand
GTTACCATCTCTGTTTCGCCTTCTGGATAGTTTGTGATCACAAGCTTGATTGGATCTAAGATCGCAGCCACACGTGGGCAGTCAAGCTTTAAGTCATCACGGATGAAGTATTCAAGCATTGCATAGTCAACAGAGCTCTGGCTCTTAGACACACCAACCTGCTCCATGAATGTACGGATTGCTCTTGGTGTAAATCCACGACGTTTTAAAGCTGCGATGGATACAAGACGTGGATCATCCCATCCGTCTACGATACCATCTTCTACTAATTTTTTGATATATCTCTTACCTGTTACTACGTTAGTAAGATATAATTTTGCAAATTCAATCTGCTTTGGAGCTTCGTCCGGGCTGTTTTTGAAACCACATTCGATAGCTACCCAGTCATATAATGGACGATGATCTTCAAATTCTAAAGTACAGATAGAATGTGTAACACCTTCTACTGCATCTTCAATTGGATGTGCAAAGTCATACATTGGGTAAATGCACCACTTATCGCCTGTGTTGTGATGTGTCATACGGGCAATACGATAAATGATTGGATCACGCATGTTGATATTGCCTGCGCTCATATCAATCTTTGCACGAAGTACCTTGCTTCCATCAGGGAATTCCCCATTCTTCATAGCTTCAAATAATGCAAGGTTTTCTTCTACAGAACGGTCTCTGTATGGGCTGTTCTTACCAGGTTCTGTTAATGTACCACGGTATTCACGGATTTCTTCTGGTGTTAAGTCACATACATAAGCCTTACCCTTCTTGATTAACTTGATCGCACATTCGTACATCTGATCAAAGTAATCAGAAGCATATAAGTATTCAGAGCCAAAATCTGCTCCAAGCCACTTAACATCTTCTACGATGGACTGAACAAATTCTGTCTTTTCCTTTGTTGGGTTTGTATCATCAAATCTTAAGTTAAATGTTCCGCCATATTTTTTTGCAAGTCCGGAGTTTAAGATGATGGACTTCGCATGGCCGATATGTAAATAACCGTTTGGTTCTGGTGGGAAACGAGTCACTACCTTTGGACATTTTCCCTCTGCGATATCTTTATCGATGATCTGTTCGATAAAGTTTTTGGAAATCATTTCTTCCATTTTTTATCCTCCCGATTCTTATTCGTCATTTTTAGTCATAATATCGCTAATCTTACCACATTTTCTTACACAATGCAATCTAATGCCTCGCGAACATTTGCCACACCGATGAGCTTCATGTCGGTCTGGATACGCATATTGTCTAAATTAGCCTTTGGCAAAATACAGGTTTTAAAGCCCATCTTCTCTGCCTCAAGGATTCGCTGGTCAGCCTGAGATACTCCACGTATTTCGCCAACTAATCCTACTTCACCGAAAATAATCGTATCTGCAGCCAAAGGAGCATTACGATAACTTGATGCGATTGCCATAATAATGCCAAGATCGATAGCTGGCTCACCAAGCTTCATGCCTCCGGCTAAGTTTACATAAGCATCACAGCCGCCAAGCTGCATGCCTACTCTTTTATCCAAAACAGCCATCAAAAGATTGACCCTGTTATAATCAATTCCTACTGCCGTTCTACGTGGCATATTAAAGTTTGTTGGAGAAACAAGTGCCTGAATTTCAATCAATACTGGTCTCGTGCCCTCTAAAGAACAAACCACCACAGAACCCGGCGCATCAATCGGACGACCATTTAACATGATCTGGGATGGATTTTCCACCTCAGAAAGACCATCCTGACGCATCTCAAATACTCCAATTTCATTGGTTGATCCAAAACGATTCTTTACGCTTCGAAGAATGCGATACACTGCCTGACGATCCCCTTCAAAATAAAGAACCGTATCTACCATATGTTCTAACGTTCTTGGTCCGGCAACAACGCCTTCCTTTGTTACATGACCAACAATGAAAATGGCGATGTTATGCTCTTTTGCAATACGCATCAGACGGGATGTTACTTCTCGCACCTGGCTGACGCTTCCTGCAGCTGAACTTACGGAATCAGAATACATCGTCTGAATGGAGTCGATGACTAAGAATTCTGGTTTTGCTTTTAAAATCCCATCACAGATGGCATCTAGATCCGTCTCACAAAGTAATAACAGTTCTCCGGTAAATTCTCCGATTCTTGATGCACGCATCTTAATCTGATGCATGGATTCCTCTCCGGAAATATATAAAATTTTACGATTTTTATTGGCCAGGTTGCGGCACACCTGAAGAAGAAGGGTAGATTTACCAATGCCCGGATCTCCGCCCACTAGAGAAAGAGACCCTTTTACAATTCCACCACCTAATACACGGTCTAATTCATTGATTCCGGTTGGAATTCGTTCTTCTTCCTTTGTAGAAACCTTAATAATGTTCATAGGAGAGGCTACGGTTTTCTTCGCCTTAGCCCCTCCCTTTTTGGTTGTCTCTATACGTTCTTCTACAAATGTATTCCACTCTTTGCATGCGGGACACTGCCCCATCCATTTCGCGGATTCATAACCACATTCCTGGCAAAAGTACACACTCTTACTTTTTGCCATAAAATCTCCTATTCGATCTTTGATACGATCTACTATTCCATCTCTTATGCGCGAACAATCTTAACTTCAGCTTCTGTGTCGCCGTTAAATTCTACGCTGATTGTTAATTTACCGCCTAAGTTTGTGTTCATCTTACCTAAGTTTGTGTTGTCCACATACACTTTATATTCAGAATCTGGTTCTAAACCAAGTGTGATTTCCACATCTTCGGCCGCTTCTACTGTAAATAAAATAGTATCATCTGTTACTTTCAGGTTATGTACTGCTGTTCCAGGAACAGATTCATACACCATCATGCCGTTCTTTTCAAGCTTTGTGATTTCGGAAAATGTCTTGATCTTGTAGATGTCTCCTTCATACATGAAATCAGCCTTTTTTGTCTTTGTATCAAGGCTGTAATCCCCAAAGCTTAATGTCTGATTTTCAGTAATAGTAATTAAA
>JAZUED010000227.1:0-2130 GCA_045640005.1 Candidatus Fimousia sp. | reverse complement strand
GTAACTGCAAAAGAATTAAAAGCAGTTGGTTCCATGGCAGCATTATTAAAGGATGCATTAAAACCAAACTTAATTCAGACATTAGAACATACACCAGCTTTCGTACATGGCGGACCATTTGCTAATATCGCTCATGGCTGTAACTCTGTACAGGCTACAAAGATGGCATTAAAGCTTTGCGACATCACAGTTACAGAAGCAGGATTTGGCGCTGACCTTGGTGCTGAAAAATTCTTCGACATCAAATGTCGTAAATCCGGTTTAACACCTAACGCAGTTGTATTAGTAGCAACTGTACGTGCATTAAAATACAATGGTGGTGTTCCAAAAGATCAGCTTGCAGCTGAAAATATCGAAGCATTAAGCAAAGGTATCGTAAACCTTGAAAAACACATCGAAAACTTACAGAAATTCGGTGTACCTATCGTAGTTACATTAAACCAGTTTGTAACAGACACAGAAGCAGAACTTAACTACATCAAGAACTTCTGTGAAGAACGTGGCTGCGAATTCGCACTTTCCCAGGTATGGGAAAAAGGTGGCGAAGGTGGTATCGAGCTTGCAAAAGCTGTCATCAAGACATTAGAAGAAAAAGAAAGCAACTTCAAACCACTTTACGATTTAGACCTTTCCATCACAGAAAAGATCAATACAATCGCAACAGAAATCTATGGCGCAAATGGAATCAAGCTTTCCCCAGCTGCTAAGAAATCCTTAGCATTAATCGAAGCTCAGGGATATACAGATCTTCCGGTTTGTATGGCTAAGAATCAGTACTCCTTATCTGATGATCCTACAAAACTTGGACGCCCAACAGATTTCGAAGTAACAATTTCTGATATGTACGTAAGTGCAGGCGCAGGATTTGTCGTAGCATTAACAGGCGACATTATGACAATGCCAGGTTTACCAAAATCCCCAGCTGCAGAACGAATTGATGTGGATGAGAATGGAATGATTACTGGATTATTCTAATTGAGATTTTAATGAGCGGAGGCTGTTATTTGTCCTTTCGCTCCGTACAAAAAACTTGAAAAAGCCACTCAAAAAGGACATGGTGTTTGCCATGTCCTTTTTGAGTGGCTTTTTCTAAGTTTTTTTGTAAGTCACTTAGGACGAATAGCAGCCTCTGCTTAATTAATAAAATCTCAATTAGAAATAATCTGGGGTGTTTATTTTGGAATACATCTTAAATTTTTATAGATTTTTGGGGAGTTTGGTGTATAATATAGCTTGTATTAATTTGCTTGATTGAAAGAATTATAAGCGTATAGTAAGACGTATATAAAACCAAAGCATATAGAGAAAGGACATAATATTATGCCACAGATTATTGATGGAAAGAGAATTTCCCAGGAAATTAAAGATGAATTAAGAGATAAGGTAGCAGCGCTTAAAGAACAGGGTAAGGAAATTGCGCTTGCTGTAATCCAGGTTGGTGAAGATCCTGCATCTTCTGTGTACGTTCGTAACAAAAAACGTGCATGTGAATACATTGGAATCAAATCCTTATCTTATGAAGTACCTGAAACAACTACTCAGGAAGAATTACTTGCAATCATTGATGAATGCAATAAAAACCCAGAATGTAACGGTATTTTAGTACAGCTTCCAGTGCCAAAGCACATCGACGAAGATACAATTATCCGTGCAATTGACCCTAAAAAAGACGTGGATGGCTTCCATCCAATGAGCGTTGGTGCTCTTACAATCGGTGAACCAGGATTTGTTTCCTGTACACCAGCTGGTATCATCCAGTTACTTAAGAGATCCGGTATCTCTATTGAAGGAAAAGAATGTGTTGTTGTTGGCCGTAGTAACATCGTAGGCAAACCTATGGCATTACTTCTTCTTAGAGAGAATGGAACCGTAACTATCTGCCACTCTCGTACAAAGGATTTACGTGAAGTGACAAAACGTGCAGACATTTTAATCGCTGCAATCGGAAAACCAAAATTCTTTGACGCTTCTTATGTAAAAGAAGGTGCAGTTGTTATCGATGTTGGTATCCATAGAAATGAAAATAACAAATTATGTGGTGACGTTGATTATGATGATGTTGCACCACACTGCTTTGCCATCACACCAGTTCCAGGTGGCGTAGGTCCTATGACAATTGCTATGCTCATG
>JAZUED010000226.1:0-4836 GCA_045640005.1 Candidatus Fimousia sp. | reverse complement strand
CAACATGTATATAACAA
This sequence comes from Candidatus Fimousia sp., assembly GCA_045640005.1. Lineage (GTDB taxonomy): Bacteria > Bacillota > Clostridia > Lachnospirales > Lachnospiraceae > Fimousia. The sequence goes on along the minus strand of JAZUED010000226.1, from coordinate 4,819 downwards.
TTTTATATGAAGAAATTTCAGGACAAAGGAGTTCACAAGTTTTGTGGACTCCTTTATCTCATTTTAAGAGGAAAAATACTGTGATAAATAGAAAGGAGAGAAGAAAAGTGAGAGATGTAAAATTATATGAACACACAGACATCATCAATGAGCTGCTTGCCCGCTATGGTGTAAAATTTGGTATTTACAAGAATAACACCTTCAAAGAGCAGCTGTTTCCCTTTGATGCAATTCCAAGAATCATTGAAGCGGATGAATATGAATTTTTAGAAAAAGGATTAAAGCAGAGAGTAAAGGCTTTAAATCTCTTTTTGAAAGATATCTATTCCGAAAAACAGATTTTAAAGGATGGAATTATTCCGGAAGACTTTATTTTTGCTTCTAGTGGCTATATGGCTGAATGCGAAGGTGCAATGCCACCAAAAGGCATTTATTCTCATATTTCCGGAATTGACCTTGTAAAAGGAAAGGATGGCAACTGGTATATCTTAGAGGATAATTTACGAGTTCCATCCGGCGCATCCTATCCGATGATCGCCCGTGATTTGTGCAGAAGAGCTTCACCGGATACATTTACCGACCTGAAAATTGAAGATAACAGAAACTATGCCCAATTATTAAAGAAAACCTTTGATTATGTAAATACTGGTGGTGTGAATGTTATCCTGACTCCAGGAAGATATAATGCTGCTTATTTTGAACACAGCTACCTTGCTGAGCAGACAGGTGCCCTTTTAGTAAATGGTTCTGAGCTGATCGTTCAGGATGATTATTTGTATTTCATTAAGGCAGACGGCGAGTATGAAAAGGTTGGAGCAGTATATCGAAGAATCTCTGATGAGTTTTTGGATCCAATGAATTTTAATCCAGAATCCTTAATTGGAATCCCTCACGTTTATGACGTATTTAAAAAGGGCAATGTAGCGCTTCTTAACGCACCGGGAAATGGTGTTGCAGATGATAAAGGGATCTATTACTTTGTGCCAAAGATGATCGAATATTATCTTGATGAAGAGCCGATTTTATCAAATGCACCGACCTATCTTCCGTTTTATGAAGAGGATTATAACTACGTCATCGAAAACTTTGACAATTTAGTCATCAAGGATGTAGCAGAAGCAGGCGGCTATGGGGTTGTATTTGGCAATTCCATGACACCAGAAGAAAAAGAACGTTTCTTAGCACTTCTAACATCAGAACCAAGAAGATTTATTGCACAGGAAGTCATTGATTTCCAGGATTTAGATATCTTAGAAGAAGGAAAAGTCGTTCCACGAAAAGCCGATCTAAGAGCATTTGTATTAATGGCAGATGAACCAATGGTATGGAAGCGCGGACTTACAAGATTTTCAAGAAATCCAGATTCATTCATCCTTAATTCATCTCAGGGAGGAGGATTTAAAGACACATGGGTATTATCTCGATAGAACAGGCAGACCGCCTTTACTGGCTTGGTCGTTACACAGAACGTGTATATACAACTTTAAAAATGTTTTCTAAGAGCTTTGACAGCTTAATTGATGGAATTGCAGACAGCTATGTAGAATTCTGCAAAAGTATCGATATTCCAAATGTTTACGAAGATAAAGCAGATTTTGTGCGCAGATATCCATTTGATACAGCACTTTCTGATTCCATCATCAGCAATTTAAACCGTGCGTATGACAATGCAATCGTACTTCGTGAAAATATCGGCTCTGAAAGCCTTGCCTATATTCAGCTTGCTATTTATGAAATGAACAAAGCAGCAAGAAGCAAAGCGCCACTGATTGAGCTTCAGAAGGTAAATGATAATCTGCTCGCTTTTTATGGTATCGCAGACGATCAGCTTGACAGTGAAAATGTCAGAAATATCATCAAAGCAGGTAAGCGTATTGAACGAATTGACATGTATGCCCGCCTTGGTGTGGAAAAGAAAGAGCTTCGAAGAGAAATCAATCGAATGATTCCACGAGTAGAAAAAAGTGGTTTAAAGCATGATAAAGAAAAGCTTACAAGCCTGCGTCAGTTGATTGAAGAAAAGGAGATTGATTATTACAAAATCGTTGCAGAAGTAGAATCTATCTTCTAGAACATGAATTCCGAAAGGAGTCGATCAATATGAAAAAACTTCATTTTACTTATGATATGCAGATTGCATACTCAACGGAAGTTTCAAAATGCAACTTTACGATAAAATGTATCCCACAGGATACGAAAAGACAAACAATAGAAAATTTAAAGATTGAACTGCTGCCGCCGACAAGATACCAGACAGGATTTGACGGATTTAAAAATGCACAGATTTACGGTGTAAATTTTGATGAGCACACCAATTTCCGATTTCAGATTGAAGGGGATGCAGTCACAGGATTGGCATCCTATGAAGATGAGGTGGATACAAATCTATCCATGGTATTTGGTCATCCTCATGGACTGAATGTGGCAGGAGAGACAATCCTTAAATTTTATGATGAAAATATAGAAAAAATAGAAAAGAAAGCGACTTCTACAAAACAAAAAGCGACCATGATGATGCATGCCTTAAACGAAGCATTTGCCTATCAGCCATGCACGACGGATGTAAAAACCAGTGCGGAGGAAGCATTTTCTCAGGGGTGTGGTGTGTGCCAGGATTATGCGCATATTCTGATCGCGCTCTTACATTTAGCGGAAATTTCTGCGAGATATGTAACTGGATTTATCATGGGAGAAGGGCAGAGCCATGCCTGGGTGGAATACCTTGATGAAGGCAAATGGTATGGCATCGATCCGACGAATAACCAGATGGTGAATGATGATTATATCAAAATCGGCCATGGGCGTGATGCAAATGATTGTCAGATCAATCGTGGGATTATGCGTGGCGGTGGTCTGCACACACAATGCGTTTTTGTGAATGTGGTAGAAGCTTAGAAAGGTTAAATTATGATAAAAACAGTGACCTCAGTGGGTCTTCCTGTTGATGAAACACTGACAATAAAGAAAAGAAGAATTATGCCGAAAGAGCATAAAGAGGGCATGAAGCGCATCAGTATTGTAACCGGGATTCACGGAGATGAATTAGAAGGTCAGTATGTGTGTTTTGAGCTTGCAAGAAGAATTGAAGAATCCATCGAGCATTTAAAAGGAATCGTGGATATCTATCCCGCTATGAATCCCCTTGGGATTGACTCGATTACGAGGGGAATTCCCGCATTTGACTTAGACTTAAACCGTTTATTCCCTGGAAATATGGAAGGGGATATGACCGAATTTCTTGCAGCTGGGGTGGTAAAGGATGTGAGTGGCTCTGATTTAGTGATTGATATCCATGCGAGTAACATTTACCTGACTGAAATACCCCAGATTCGAATCAATGAATTACATGATGAAGAGCTGGTTCCATTTGCTAAGGAAGCAAATGTGGACTTTGTATGGGTTCATGGAGCAAGCACGGTACTTGAATCAACTTTTGCTTATAGTTTAAATAGTACCGGAACCCCTTGCCTTGTTGTAGAAATGGGTGTAGGGATGCGAATTACAAAAGAATACGGTGATCAGCTGACCGATGGAATTATGAATCTTATGGGTAAATTAGGCATTTGGGATGGAGAAACAAAAAAGTCACGCGAGCCGATTATTTCCAGAAATCCGGACGATGTAAGCTACTTAAATGCCAGCACAAGCGGTGTGTTTGTCCAGAAAGTTAAACACTGGGAAGAATTAAAAGAAGGAGACATTATCGGAAGCATCGTCGATCCGTTAAGTGGAAAGGTATTAGATGAAGTTAAGTCTCCTGTGGATGGAATCTTATTTACAATTCGTGAATATCCAATTGTAGACGAAGGCTCCTTGATGGGACGTTTGCTCAGAAAGGAGGCTTATCAGGCATGAAAAAGAAAATCATATACGAATTAAAAGGCTTGTATCGTGATGATTTCAGAGTGACTGGGTATGAGTTTGGTTCGGGTGAAAAGAGTGTCTGTATCGTCGGAACCATGCGAGGAAATGAAGTGCAGCAGCTTTACTGCTGTTCTCAGTTAGTTAAGAAATTTAAGCAGTTAGAGGAAGAAGGAAGAATTGCCGAAGGGCATAAAATTCTCATTATTCCTAGCTGTAATCCATATTCCATGAACATTCAGAAGCGTTTTTGGCCAATCGATAATACAGATATCAACCGAATGTTTCCAGGATATAATCTTGGGGAAACGACACAACGAATTGCGGATGGTGTTTTTAAAGAGATTATGGATTATCAATACGGCATTCAGTTTACATCTTTCTACATGCCGGGTGAATTTATCCCGCATATTCGAATGATGGACTGGGGATATTCTACTGTGGAAAATGCAATGAAATTCGAGATGCCATATGTTGTCATTCGAAAAGTACGTCCATATGACACTGCGACATTAAACTTTAACTGGCAGGTATGGGATACACAGGCATTTAGTTTATACACAACCAAGACAACAACGATTGATCCAAAATCTGCTGGTCAGTCCGTTCTTTGTGTCATGAAATTCTTATCCTCTCTTGGAATTGTAAAATACCAGTCCGGAAGCAGAATCAAACAATCAGAGGTTGTTGTTGATACAGATATGGTAAGTGTACAGACTGCAAAATCCGGAATTTTTGAGTCTCTCGTAAAGGTTGGAGAATATGTGGAAGAGGGGACACCACTTGCCAATATTATTCATCCATACGAAGGAACGATCATGGAAACCCTGTATGCACCGGTTGACGGTAGAGTTTTCTTCATGCATACAGATCCTCTTACCTATGCTAATACAGCAGTTTTTAAATTGATTGCGAATGCATAGCATAGCATTGATATACAAAGTAAATGGTGTGAGAC
>JAZUED010000225.1:0-10050 GCA_045640005.1 Candidatus Fimousia sp. | reverse complement strand
CACCAAAGCATCTTCGTATTCCTTTTTCAGTTTCTTCTGTTTTACATCATCACGGAAAATGTTTTCATCGTAAGAATAACAAACATACTCTGATTTCTTTCCATGTTTACAGTGGAAATAGATATAGTCATCATCAATATCCTGAACAATTAAAGCCTGATCTACTTTAAAATTATCACTGTCTAAATCATATTCCTCAATATATTGTAAGGTAATTCGAAACAGTTCCTCGACATTGCTCTCATCTCTGGCTGCTGTTGAGCTGTCATCAGAATCGAACTTTCCGTCATGTTCAATAATGGTTCCGTCATCTTTTACCTCTTTTGTTTTTTCATCTTTATCTTGATCATCTTTCTTTGAAGCTTCTGTTGTTGTTTCTTCTGTTGTTACTTCTTCTGTCGTCACTTTACTTTTAGCTTCTGTTGTTGATGAACTTTGATCATCACTTTTGTTATGATGAAGATACTGTGATCCACCAAATGCTGCTATAATCAAAATTAACAGAGCAAGAATGATTATTAATTTTTTTGTCATGTCGAAATCTCCTATCGAAAACTCTGAAATTATTCAACTATACATACAGAATAACATTATAATTGATTTTCAATACATTCGCAAGTCTAAGCCAGGTACTTTCTATCTGCCAAGTCTAGCCTTATAAAATCATAGCATATACACTCCTTTGCTCGTAATAAACAGGGGTTTTGTTGTTTGTAACAATTATGTAGTATATTTTGTAATACTATTGTAACATATTTCAAATATTATTGTAATATAAAAATATAACATTTTTCTTCACATACTTCTTAATTTTTTCTTAATCTTACGAACACTTACCTGAAAATCCGAAAAATGCGTACCAAAAAAAGGAACTTTCCCAGAAAGTTCCTTTTTCTTAATTCTTTATTAAATACTCAATGCTCAAAATCAAATCTTATAAATCAATATCTTCTTCTAAATCTTCGTTAAAGTGTGTAAGCTTGTAAACGATTTCTTCACAGATTTCATGAACCGGACGATCATTTACATTAATAAAGATATCAGCTGCTGCTTCGTATTTTGGAGCTCTGAAATCCATAAGTTCTTTGATCGCTGGAACGTTCTTCTTACCGTGAAGTAATGGTCTGGAGTCATCATCCTTAACACATTCTAAGATTGTTTCAGGAGTAGCCTGAGGTAAGATTACCTTACCATTCTTCTTCTTCTCTTCTACGTTAACAGGTCTCATAGGAACACCACCGCCACAGGAGATTACTTTATTCTGGAATTTAGACATTCCGATGATTAAGTTTGTTTCTAAGTTTCTCCAGTATTCTTCACCGTAAGTTGCAAAGATTTCATTAACACTCCTACCTTCTTTCTGTGTAAGGTGAGCATCCATTTCGATTACATCCATAGCAAGAATCTTACTTAAGTAGCTAGATACTGTAGACTTACCAGCACCCATGAAACCAATAATGTAAATGTTATCGCTAAATAATGTCTTAGCCTGAATCTTCTTACTATCTTCAACGATATACTTATAAACATCTAAAATTTCTTCACGGAATTTGTTATCACCGATCTGTTCTTTTACATTATTACGAACTTCTCTTTCTCTTTCTGGCTGGAGAATTGGTACACCTCTCATCTTTTTGTATTCAATGATATTCTGGATGATTGCATATCTCTGTTCTAATAATGAAACAATCTGGGCATCACATAAATCCATCTGTTTTCTGTACTGTTCTAAAATAATCATGGCGTTAATTCCTTTCTCTTATCCTTATATCCTTAATATGTTTGTAAGTATAACAGAAACACTTTAACAATTCAACACTTTAGTTTGTGAAAGTGTAAAAAATTTTATTCCATACATTTTGTTCAGAAAATCATCTTCATCTAGATATTTCGTTCAGAGATTACAAAACGCACAAATTCCTGTGCGACCGGTGATAAATATTTATTCTTCATCTTCGCTAAATAGATATATCGATTGATTGTTGGTTCACTGATTGGGATTGCTTTTACCTTCATCATCTGTAAGATTGGAATATCCGGCATAACTGCAATACCAAAACCACCTTCTACCAGACCTGCCATGGCAGAATCTTCTTCTACTTCATAGCGAATACGTGGTTTTACATTCACATTTCGAAACTGGTCATCCATAAAAGAACGGAATCCGCTTCCTTTACGAAAATAAATCTGTTCATACTCTGCAACTTCTTCTAATCGAATGGATTCCTTCTGTGCTAATGGATGTCCTTCTGGAACTACTAACTTGATTTCTTCCTGATAAACCGGAATAAAATCAATATTCTTCTGATTAGAAGAATGGGAACAGAAAGCCAAATCGTACTTTTCTTCTTTGAGCCCTTCTAATACCGTTTCTGTAATCCCCTGATTAAAGGTAAAATCAATCTTCTTTCCCTCCTGGGATTTTAGAAATTCATTGACAACGCGAGGCACATAATGAGATCCAAGTGTAAAGATATATCCAAGATCGATAATTCCACTTGACTCGCTTGTCATGGCTCTTGTCTTCTTAATCCCAATCTCAAGAGTATCTAATGACTGTGTCACATATTCTAAAAATACTTTTCCATACTTTGTAAGAACCACTCTTCGCCCCTGTTTTTCAAAGAGATAAGTTCCTAATTCATCTTCGAGGCAGGAAATTGCATGACTTAGGGATGGCTGTGTAATAGATAATTCCTGCGCAGCTCTTGTATAATGCTCCACCCTCGCAAGAGTTTTAAAGTAATATAGATGATTTAAATTCATATACTCCTCCATCTATGTTTTTATATAATTCACACACACATTTCTATAGGTTTTTTGGGTAAAATGCACCTATATCATAAATTTTAATTATATTATATCACAATCAATAGAGATTTTCTATCAAAAACCCTTCATAAATCAATTAGATATTCACAGACAGAAAGTTTATAATATTGTTATAGTAATAACAGAATGGGTTATTTATATTATTTAATGTGAATGGAGGAATTTATTATGTCTAAATACCCTAATTTATTTTCACCAGTTACAATCATGAGAGGTGGACGCCCAACTGTAACAGTTCCTAACAGAATCGTTATGATGCCTATGGGTACTAACTTCGCATTACCATTTGGTGGAATTAGCAAAGAGCACATCAACTACTACGCTGAACGTGCAAAAGGTGGTACAGGCCTTATCGTTGTAGAAAATGTGTGTGTAACATTCCCTCAGGGTTCCAACGGAACAAGCCAGTTAAGAATGGACCACGATATGTTCATTCCTGGACTTTACGAATTAACAGAAGCTGTTCATGAATACGGCACAAAGATTGCAGTTCAGATCAACCACGCTGGTGCATCTGCAAACCCTGCAAGAACAGGCGTACCTGCAGTTTCTTCTTCCACAAACCCATCCAAAACAGGTGGCGGAATCCCTACTCCTTTAACAGTAGACGAAATCCACAAAATCGCTAAAGATTACGGCGCAGCAGCTAAAAGAGCTCAGATGGCTGGTTTCGATATGGTAGAAGTTCATGCTGGACATTCTTACTTAATCTCCCAGTTCTTCTCTCCAGTATTCAACGACAGAACAGATGAATACGGCGGATCTCCAGAAAACCGTGCTCGTTTCTGTAAAGAAGTTTTAGCAGAAGTTCGTGCTCAGATCGGACCTGCAATGCCAATCATCCTTCGTATCTCCGTTGATGACTTTATCGAAGGTGGTAACACAGTTGAAGATACAATCGAAACATTAAAATACTGCATCGACGAAGCTGATATCATCTCCTGTTCCGCAGCTCAGAACGATACACTTCGTTACCAGATCGACGCTAACCACTATCCAGATGGATGGAGATCTTACATGGCTAAAGCAGTTAAAGATGCTTACGGAAAACCAGTTATCTCCATGGGTAACTACCGTGATCCTGCAGTAGCTGAAGAAAAATTAGCATGTGGCGACACAGACTTCATCGGTATCGGTCGTGGTCTTATCGCAGAACCAGAATGGGGTAACAAATCTAAAGAAGGTCGTGAATGCGAACTTAGAAAATGTATCTCCTGTAACATCGGATGTGCTGGTAACCGTATCGGTACTAACAGACCTCTTCGTTGTACAGTTAACCCATCTCTTTGCGACAATGCTGGATACAAAGATAACCAGGTTGCATTCACAACTAACGTTGTTGTAATCGGTGCTGGTACAGCTGGTTTAGAAGCTGCTTGTACAGCTGCAGAAGTTGGATGTACAGTATTCTTATTAGAAAAATCTTCTGAACTTGGTGGTTTAGCTAAAGAAATCTCTAAATTCCCAGACAAAAAACGTCTTGCAGATTTCCCTAACTACTTAATCAACAGAGCTAAATCCTTAAGCAACTTATACATCTTAACAAACGTTGATGCTACACCTGAATTTGTTGAACAGTTCAACCCAGACATCATCGTTAACGCTACAGGTTCTGTACCTACATTACCACCTATCAAAGGCTTACATGAAAACCTTGGTGGCGGTACAGTATTCAACATCATGGATCTTATCAAAGACGTTGAAGCTAACAACTATGAAGGCAGAACAGAAGGTAAGAAAGTTGTTGTAATCGGTGGTGGTGCTGTAGGTCTTGACGTTGTAGAATACTTCGCTCCACGTGGATCTGAATGTTCTATCGTTGAAATGCTTCCAGGCATCGGTCGCGACCTTGACCCAATCACAAAGAACGACACAACATTAATGATGGCTGAATATGATGTTAAACAGTACATCAACACAGCTCTTCAGGAAGTATGTTCTGATGGATTCATCGTTAAATTACCAGATGGCGAAATCACAAAATTACCATTTGACTATGGTTTCGTTTGCTTAGGTATGAGAAACAACAACCCAGTTCTTCCAGCATTAGAAGAACACTTTGGTGATTCCGTAATCTTCATGAACATTGGTGACTCTAACCCTCCACGTGCTCGTCGTATCATCGATGGTATCAAAGAAGGTCGTCAGATCGTTGATGTTCTTAAATACAACGGATTCTTCTAAGATTTTCGTATCTTAAATATATAATTCATGCGGATTTCCCGCTAAATTTAAAGAAGGACTTTCTTTCGAAAGTCCTTCTTTTTTTATTTCAAAAGAAACAAAATTTATGTTCATATCTTTCACAATAATTGTGAATTTATTGACACTCTGATTGAATTTAGGGTATAATAGATATAGTATGCAAGTACAAATTATGGAATTATGTTATGTAAATATGGAGGCGAAATTATGAGCGAATATAGAAATCTTTTCAAGCCTTTACGCGTTAAGAATATGACCATCAAGAACAGAATTATCATGTTACCGGCTGCTACAAACTGTGCAAGTCGTTCCGGTGATGTAACAGATTCTCAGATGAAATTCTACGAACTTCGTGCAAAGGGTGGTACTGGACTGATCATCGTTGAATGTGCAAGTGTATACTCGCCACAGGGTGCACTTCGTGCAAATCAGTTAAGAATTGACCACGATAGCTATGTATCAAAATTATTTAAATTATGCGAAACAATCCACAAATATGACACAAAAGTTGCACTTACTTTAAATCATGCAGGGGCTGCTGCTCCAATTGATATAACCAATATTCAGCCGGTATCTTCTTCCGACCTTCGAGTAAACCAGCATGGTGATGTTCCTCGTCCATTAAAGAAGAAAGAAATCGAAAAAATCGCAAGAAAGTTTGGTGAATCTGCTCGTCGTGCAGTTATGGCAGGCTTTGACGCAGTTGAACTTGAATGTGGACATGGTTTCTTAATCAATCAGTTCCTCTCTCCTTTATTTAATGACCGTACCGATGAATTTGGAGGCAATCCTGAAAACCGTGCTCGTTTTGCCAAGATGGTATTACAGGAAGTTCGTAACGCAGTTGGACCTATGTATCCAATCATCGTTCGTATCAGTGCTGACGAATTAACCGAAGGCGGTAATACATTAGAAGATACTTTAGAACAGTTACAGTATTATATTGATGAAGCTGATTTAATCGATGTATCTGCAGGTAGTAGTGTTGCATTACAGTACGTAAGTGACGTTGACTACTTAAAAGATGGATGGAGATCCTACATGGCTAAGGAAATCCGCGACAGATACAACAAACCTGTTATCACAAGTGGTAATGTCCGTGATCCACAGGTTACTGAAAAAATCTTAGCAGACGGATATGCAGACGCTGTCGGTATGGGACGTGGATTAATTGCTGACCCTGACTGGGTAACAAAGATCCAGATGAACAAAGAAGACGAAATCAGAAAGTGTATTTCTTGTAACATCGGTTGTGTGGTTCATCGTAACTTTGACGACCAGCCAATTCGCTGTACAATCAACCCTGCTATTCCAGGTGGAGATGAATATAAAGAAAGAAAAGTAAAAGAACCTTGTAATGTAGTTGTTGTTGGTGCTGGTGTGGCTGGTTTAGAAGCAGCTTGTACTGCTGCTGAAGTTGGATGTAGTGTAATCTTAATTGAAAAAGAAAAAGAACTTGGTGGTATCGCTAAGAGAATCTCTGCAATGTCCAACAAAAAACGTATGTCTGAATTCCCAGAATATATGATCAGACGTGCCATGAAATTAAAGAACCTCTTTATCTGTAAAGGTATGGAAGCGAATGCTGAATTTATTAAAGGCTTCAAACCAGATATCATTGTGAATGCAACAGGATCTAATCCAAAATTACCAAATGGCATCCCTGGACTTAACGAAATCATGTCAAAACCTATTGAAGAACGTTATGTATTTGATATCTTCGATTTAGTTGATACTATTCCTGGATATCCAAAAGATATGTCCGGATATAAGATTGTTGTTATCGGTGGTGGTAATGTAGGTCTTGATGTAGTAGAATTCTTCACAGAACGTGGTGCTGACATTTCTATCTGCGAAAAACAGACACACTTCGGTATTGACTTAGATCCTGCCACACGTGCTGCAGCTTATGAATTAATGGATGAATATGGCGTACATCAGTATGTAGCTGCTGATCTGATCAAAGTAGAAGATAATGCATTCACAATCCGTAAAGACTACAGAGATATCCGCTTAGAATTTGATTATGGTTATCTTTGCTTAGGTATGCAGGAAACTTCTCCACACTTAGATGAATTATACGATGCATTTGGTTATCAGACAGAAATCGTTAACATTGGTGACAGTGCTCGTACTCGTCGTATGATTGATGGTGTTCGCGAAGGACGTAACATCTTAAATGTATTAGAACGTCGTGGATTCTTATCTACTTTAACAAAATAGTTAATAATACAATATAGATTAAAAGGGATACTCGAATTCGAGTATCCCTTTTGTTGGTTAAAACTATTTAACGCATATTTTTAATCTTCTTTTCTTCTTAACACATATCCTTCTTCCACTTTCTGTCCAAGATCCACCCAGATCATCTGTTTTGGATGTGGAGCACTTTCCTGTGAATTTCCCTCTTCATCATAAATCGCTAAAACCGGAAGGGAAACATTTTCCCCGGAAGGAATCATCACTTCTAATGTTTCGCCAACAGAGAACTTATTCTTCTGTTCTAACAGGATATGTCCTTCTTTGTTGACATCCTGAACAATACCAATGTATGTATATTCTTTTTCATACGTATTGCTTGTGTAAATTTGAGAATTCTCATCAGTTCGTCCAAAATAGAACCCTGTTGTGAACTGACGATACGTGCATTTTGAAATCTCACTATGGTAATAATCCATATTCGCAAGATATGTTTCCTTGGAAATCTTATAATCGTCAATGGCTTTACGATATGTTCTTGCAACCGTTGCCACATATAGAGCAGTCTTCATGCGACCTTCAATCTTTAAACTGTCGATACCCGCTTCAATGATTTCCGGAATATGCTCTACCATATTTAAATCTTTGGAGTTAAAGATATAAGTACCGCGTTCATTTTCATATACCGGAAGATATTCTCCCGGACGGCTTTCTTCCATCACTGCATATTTCCAACGGCATGGATGCGTACAGGCACCTTTATTCGCATTTCTTCCTGTAAAATAATTGCTCAGTAAGCATCTTCCAGAATGAGAAATACACATCGCACCATGAACAAAACATTCGATTTCCATCTCCTCAGGAATGTTCTTTCGAATTTCTGCAATTTCAGCCAAAGATAATTCTCTTGCTGCTACTACTCTTGTTGCTCCCTGATTCCACCAGAACTTATAAGTCATATAGTTTGTGCTGTTTGCCTGTGTGGAAATATGCAGATCAATCTCCGGACATTCTTCCTTTGCAATCACAAACATACCAGGATCAGAGATGATCAATGCATCTGGCCCCATCTTCGCAAGTTCACGAAAATACTCTCTTGCTCCGACAAGATCTCCATTGTGTGCCACAATATTGGCTGTGATAAATACTTTTTTGCCATGGGCATGAGCAAAATCAATACCCTCTTTCATTTCTTCTTTGGAGAAGTTTTTTGCCTTGGCACGAAGACCATACATCTCTCCTCCAATGTATACTGCATCCGCGCCATAACGCACTGCAGTTTTTAATACTTCCAGACTACTCGCTGGAATCAGTAATTCTGTTTCTCTCATCATTTCTCCTTTATCTATCCTACGCGGACACTGATGGTCACCCCATCACCGACCGGTAATACAACTGTTTCAAACTCCTTCATATGTGTAATCTGAAACAGATATTCTCTCATTCGTTTGTGGATCGTACGATCACGTCTCTCAATTGCAAAACGAGATTTAACAACATCTCCATCCTGCAATACATTATCAGAAATCAGGATACCCCCGACTGGAAGCAGTCTTAAAATCTCATCCATAAAATGAATGTACTGCCCCTTAGCCGCGTCCATAAAAATCATGTCATAGGAACCTTCTAATTGTTTTAAAATATCAATTGCGTCCCCTTCTAACAGGCAAATGTCTCCGTCAGGATCTAACTTTGAGAAATTCTCTTTTGCCTGCATAATACGCTTATCATTACGCTCGATCGTCACGATTTTTCCGCCTTTCGGCTGATACTGATGCATATATAAAGCAGAATAACCAACTGCTGTTCCTATTTCTAAAATGGTCTTTGGCTGATTCATCAGCACCATAACCTTCAATAATTCTTTTGTCTCTTTTCTCACAATCGGAACAAAATGTTCTCTGGCATCCTTCTCAATCTTCATCAATGCTTCGCTGTCATCACTCTGAAGTGAATGAAGATAGGATACAATTCTTTCATCTACAATCATCAGTTTTTTCCTGTCAGTTCATCGAGCAGATCATCTGTCCCCATAGAGGCAGATACATCATGAACACCTTCCAAAAATTCATATTCTTTATAATCAGAACAATAGTATCTGATTTTTATATAGCGGTCATCTTCTATAACACCTAGTTTTTCAAGCTCTCTGGCGACCTTTCCAATACTTTCATCTCCCTCGATGATGATCTCACAGGTTTTTGTCTGTTCTTCACTGTATGGAATATTCGAAAAGCTTATGTATGCGGTCCTCTTAATTGACAAAAAAATCAGGATGAGGAGCACAACACCAAGAGCTTCCAGAAAAACAGGTAAAAATGTCATCCAAAATTTCTTATTAATTTGTTGGCTCATCATCCTGAACACCTTCTTTCATATAATGAATTCAATCAATCTTACGATTATAAGTCAATAAAATCCATATCCAAATCCAGTTTTTCAGCAATCGCACTGTAAACTTCCTTAAGATTTAAGCAGAATTTATCTTCTGCGCCCATAAAACCGGATACCTTTGGATCATTGAGAACTTTACGGTATTTCTGAGCAATTTCTTCCATTCTTTCAAAACTGTCTTCTCCAGAGGAAATCAGACCATAATAATCTCTTCGAAAATCTGTATATGCTTTATAAAGCTCTTCATCTGCTTTTAATACTGAAAGCTGCATCTGATAGTCAATATACATATCAGAATTCTTGATTGCTTCACTAAAATTTCTGGCTGCATTGGCAATATTCTGCATAAACAACCTCCTGTTACTTTATATTTACGCATTTCATATGTTTGCATATGTTACATATTTGCGTATGCGTTTT